>NZ_JARAVK010000570.1:0-1089 GCF_033792765.1 Streptomyces sp. PA03-6a
GCTTTACGTCTGCCCACGACCAGGATGACTTCGTCCGATCTACCCAGAGGCGAGCGGTTCACAACGTTTCGCGAAGATCATTTCGCTGAGAAAACCTCATTGGGCTGAGGTATCCGAGGCGGGAGTGATGGCGTCGGGTGCTGTAGCGGTGTAGCCAGCGGAACGCGTCCAGGCGGGCCTCGCGTGCGTTGGTCCAGCTCTTTCGGCCCTGGAGCGTCTCGCGTTTGAGGGTCGCGTTGAAGGACTCGGCGAGCGCGATGTCCGCCGAGCTGCCGAGCCTGCGTTCAGCAGCGTCGAGGATCAGGTCGGCCTTGGGCCGGCCGATCCAGCCGGCGTCCTCAAGCCCGGCCATCCGCTCCGTGGCGAAGGCCCGCGCCACTTGCCGACCGGTCTGGACACCGACGAGCCGCGCGACACCCGCGTTCGACATGCCCCCAGCACATGCCAGGATGATGCGGGCCTTCTCGGCCGAGCGCCGGTGCGGCAATCCTTTCCGGCGCACCAACTCTGCACGCTCAGCCTCGGACAACGTGATCGCCACAGCAGAAAACCCTGAATGCGACATGGCAACGCAGTACTTACTAACCTTCAGGATTTCTGGCGCCACACTAAGGGTTGTCCCGTAACGCCTGGTCAACGATGAGGCGATCTTGGTGTGGCTGGTGTGATCACGGCGTCGTGGCTGTCTTGGATAGCCCCGTTCACGGGGCTGAGCCCGCGCGCGTTCGGTAAGCTGATCACGATGCTGCGTCGCGAGGGAGCTGATGCTCCTCGAGCGGGCCGGCCCTGGTCGCTGCCCCTGGAAGACCGAGTGTTGCTGGTGGCCGCGTATTGGCGGACCAACCTCACCCTGCGCCAACTCGCCCCTCTCTTCGGCATCTCCAAGTCCGCCGCCGACCGGATCGTCGACCACACCGGTCCGCTGCTCGCCCTCAAGCAGCGACAGAGGTTCCGCAAGGGCACCGTCCTCATCGTGGACGGCACGCTGGTCAGGGCTTGGGCGAGTTCCGGGGTCGGGTGGTTGGCCGGGCCGTGACCGGTTGGGGTGCATAGCAGCGCAGGCACGGGCTTCGTGATCATTGGGGTGTC
>NZ_JARAVK010000571.1:0-1078 GCF_033792765.1 Streptomyces sp. PA03-6a
CGTGCTCACCGAGCAGGGCTGGGAGACCATACGCGAGGTTGCCCCGCACCATGTCGCGGCCGTCCGGGAACACTTCATCGACCTACTTCCCGCCGACCTGCCCGCCGCACTATGCAAGGCCCTCGCCCCGGTGGCGGAACACCTGCGTGCGGTGCGCGGCAAAGCCTGACCGAGCAACCGCACGCTCGGTGACGCAGTCAGTTCCGGGTGCGGCTGGGCAGACCACCCCCGCGGCGGATTCCGGCCGCACCCGGAGAGCGGTGACACTACCCGGGACAGATGACGGAGCGCCATGACCTGCTCACGGTGTGGTAAGGCGGGTAGGGGCCCGCGGCAGATCGAGGGGCGGGGAGGCGGCCGGAGGCCCGGTGGAGCCCGCCTGACCAGGGCTGGGGGACCGCGTGTGGCCAGGCGGGCGCTTGACGGCCCCAGGCCCTGCCAGACCGCGTCCTGGAAGAACACCAGGCGGGGCCGCACTTCCAGGATGCGCCCGGGCGGAGGTCGGGGCACGCTGGTGAAGCGAGTCGTGTGGTGCCTGCGACGAGCGGTAGCCGGCGCGTCCGACCGAATCGGCCCAGGAGGTCGGCCCCATCGTCCGGGGCTTGGGCGCGCTGGCCAGGTAAGAGACAGGGCCCCGTCGCTTCACCGCAGTTGATCGTTGGTGGGATGTTGCTGGTCAACGCTGTTTCAGCGCGGTGGGGCCCACTGTCACGAGGGTGAGAGATCTGGCTCAGGGCGACTGTCGTGGGTGTTATCGAGCAAGCGACCATGCTGTCGTGGATGCGAGAGATCACATACCGCACTGGTCAGCATCGCGGCCGTATGGGTGCAACACCGCATGTAGTTCACCAGGGCTGTCGAAGGCCTGACACTACTGTCGGCGTTCGCGTGAACGTTCAGGTGTATGCGGACAATTACAGGCGCGCGAAGCGAAACGGTCCGCCGACTCCGCCGGCGGACCGTCATGCAAGATCGAGGCTAGTGACATTGCCGGTCGTGGTTGTTTAGCGGCTTACGGTCCTGCGTCATCTGCTGCTCGGCGCGCGTTGCACGATCGCGGGCGTCAGAAGCTATCTGC
>NZ_JARAVK010000572.1:0-1074 GCF_033792765.1 Streptomyces sp. PA03-6a
CTCGGGGGAGGGGAAGCGGGGCCGGGCGGTGTCCTCGGCCTCGTTCCAGCAGCGGTAGGCGGTGCCGGGGGCTTCGCGTCCGGCGCGTCCGGCGCGCTGGGCGGCGGTGGCGAGGGAGGCCCGGACGGTGGTGAGGGAGCCGAGTCCGCGGGCGTGGTCGGTGCGGGGTTCGCGGGCGAGGCCGGAGTCGACGACGACGCGTACGCCGGGGACGGTGAGGCTGGATTCGGCGACGGAGGTGCAGAGGACGATGCGGCGCCGGGTGCCGTCGCCGCCGCGGAGCACGGCGTCCTGGACGGCGGTGGGTGCCTGGCCGTGGAGTTGGAGGACGTCGGCGCCGGCGTCGCCGAGCATCCCGGCGACGCGGGCGATCTCGCCGGTGCCGGGGAGGAAGCAGAGGACGTCGCCGTCGGTGGTGCGCAGCGCGGTGCGGACGGTGGCGGCGACGTGGTCGAGGAAGGCGGGGTCGACGCGCATGCCGTGCGGCGGCCGTATGCCGTGCGGCGGGGGCGCGTGGGTGACGGTGACGGGGTGGAGGCGGCCTTCGGCGTGGACGACGGGTGCGTCGCCGAGCAGCCGGGACCAGGCGTCGGCGTCGGTGGTGGCGGAGGCGGCGACGATGCGCAGGTCGGGGCGGAGGGCGGCGCGCACGTCGAGGAGGAAGGCCATGGCGGTGTCGGCGTCGAGGTGGCGTTCGTGGCACTCGTCGAGGAGGACGGTGGTGGTGCCGGGGAGTTCCTGGTCGCGCTGGAGGCGCTGGAGGAGGACGCCGGTGGTGACGACCTCGACGACGGTGCCGGGGGAGACCTTGCGGTCGCCGCGCACGGTGTGTCCGACGCGGCCGCCGGCCTCCTCGCCGAGGAGCCAGGCCATGCGGCGGGCGGCGGCCTTGGCGGCCATGCGGCGTGGTTCGGCGACGACGACGGTGCGGGTGGGGCGGTCGTCGTCGAGGAGCCCGGCGAGGGCGAGCGGGACGAGGGTGGTCTTGCCGGTGCCGGGCGGGGCGGCCAGGACGGCGCAGCCGTGGCTGTCGAGGGCGTCGTGGAGGGCGGGCAGGGCGGTGCGCACCGGGAG
>NZ_JARAVK010000573.1:0-1070 GCF_033792765.1 Streptomyces sp. PA03-6a
CCTGCACCTCGTGCTCGCATCCTGCGGACTGCCTTGGCACGTGCGCCCCTGACACCCCCTCCCACGAGTTGGGGCGACTGACGGCCGGAGGGGGTGTCAGGGGCGCACGTGCCAAGGCAGTCCGCAGGATGCGAGCACGAGGTGCAGGCGTTCGTCGGTGGCCTCGGCGAGAGGGGGGACCAGCAGGGTCGCGATGCCCGCCTCGACCGCCGCACCGTCATAGGCGGAACGGTCCCCGACCATCAGTGCCTCGCCCGGACCCACCGCGAGCTCGTCCAACGCCAGCCGGAAAATGGCGGGATCGGGCTTGCACACACCATGCTCGAAGGACAGCACGAACCGGTCGACGTAACCGTCGAGGCCCGCCTTCTCGAACCACGGGCGGATGTCGAAGTGGACGTCGCTGACCACGGCAACCCGCACCCCGGCGGCCTTCAGCGTCGCAAGTGTCGGCCTCACGTCCACCGCGAAGAGATCGACGTCCGGTTGCGCCAGTTCGGAATACAGGGCGTCCACCAGCGCCTCGTCGATGCCCGCGGCCGAGGCCCAAAGCCTGAAGCCGGCCCGGTACGACTCCACGGACGCGTCCGCGCCGTTCATCGCCCGCGCCACTTCGGGTTGCCTGATCGCCGCGTCGAGACCAGCGCTGAGCCGCCGCACCTGCGACGGCGAGGCGTCCCGGGCGAGACGCCTCAACGCGCCCTCGATCCACGCCCCGCCCTTGGGACCGGCGTGGTCAGGACCCCATTTGGGGACGATGAGCGTTCCCACCCAGTCCAGAAGGACGGCCCTCACCTTTTCGATCACCCCGCCGGTATACCGGTGCGCTTATGTCGGCGGAAGGGCACCCCCGTCATTACCACCCTCCGGCCGTCATGCGCCCCAACCAGCATGAGGGGGTGTGGCGGGGTGCCCCCGCAGGGGACGAGCGGGGGACCCGGCGCCGAATGACGTGGGCGTAAACCGCGAGCCCCGAGGTGGGGGTCCCCCCGGCCGAAGGCTGGGGGCGTACCCCGGCGCGGCACCGACCCCATACGTACGCAGCGAGGCGGTCACTGACCGCGCCGGGC
>NZ_JARAVK010000574.1:0-1058 GCF_033792765.1 Streptomyces sp. PA03-6a
GGAGGGGGTGTGGCGGGGTGCCCCATGGGGGTCCCCCCGGCCGAAGGCTGGGGGCGTGCCCCGGCGCGGCACCGACCCCACACGTACGCAGCGAGGCGGTCACTGACCGCGCCGGATGGGGTCCCCCCGGCCGAAGGCTGGGGGAGGGCGGGCGGTGGGGGATGCCGGCCGCAGGCGCGAACAACCCGCGCACACGGACGGCGCGCAACCACGGCCCCGCGGTGGGAACATGGCCGCATGCGGGTGGCGTACAGCGTGGAGACCGTACGGGCGGCGGAGCGGGCGCTCATGGCGCGGGTTCCGGAGGGGGCCCTGATGCAGCGGGCGGCGGCCGGGCTGGCGGCCGCGTGCGCGAACGCGCTCGGCACCGGGGGCGGGGTCTACGCGGCCCGCGTCGTCGTGCTGGCCGGGAGCGGGGACAACGGCGGCGACGCGCTGTACGCGGGGGCGCGCCTGGCACGGCGCGGGGCGGGGGTGACCGCCGTCCTGGTGGCGCCGCAGAAGGCGCACCGCGGTGGCCTGGCGGCCCTGCGTGCCGCGGGCGGCCGTGCCGCCGCCCCGGAGGACGTGGACGCGGTGGCCCTGATCCACCGTGCCGACCTCGTGCTGGACGGCATCGTGGGCATCGGGGGCAAGGGCGGGCTGCGCCCCGAGGCGGTGCCGCTGGCGGAGGCCGCGCACGCCTCGCGGGCGGTCGTGGTCGCCGTGGACCTCCCCAGCGGGGTGGACGCGGACAGCGGCGAGGTACGGGGCGCCGCAGTGCGGGCCGACATGACGGTGACGTTCGGGACGTACAAGCCGGGCCTGCTCGTGGACCCGGCCGCCGAGCACGCCGGCGCCCTGCGCCTGGTCGACATCGGCCTCGGCCCCTTCCTGGACGGCACCCCGCCCGACCTGGAGGCGCTGCAGCACGCCGACGTCGCCGCCCTCCTGCCGGGCCCGGACGCCGAGAGCGACAAGTACCGGCGTGGCGTGATCGGCGTCGTCGCGGGCTCGGAGCGCTACCCCGGGGCCGCCGTGCTCGCGGTGGCGGGCGCGTTGCGGGCGGGCGCGGGGGC
>NZ_JARAVK010000575.1:0-1043 GCF_033792765.1 Streptomyces sp. PA03-6a
CGCCGCAGGCCCCCGTGCCGCCGCAGTCGCCCGCGCCCCCGCACACGCACCCGCACCCGCCGCGGATCAACCAGGTGCGGGCCGAACTGGACGAGCTGAGCGACCTGCTGCGCAAGCAGGAGGGCGGTCAGTGAACGGACGGATCGTCGCCGGCCGTTACGAGCTGGCCACGGTCCTCGGTCAGGGCGGCATGGGCCAGGTGTGGACCGCGTACGACCGGCGGCTGGACCGGCGGGTGGCCGTGAAGCTGCTGCGCCCGGACAAGGTGGCCGGCGGCGCCGACGCCGAGGAGCTGCGCCGGCGCTTCGAGCGGGAGTGCCGGGTCACCGCCCAGGTCGACCATCCGGGGCTGGTCACCGTCCACGACGCGGGCAGCGACGCGGACGAGCTGTACTTCGTCATGCAGTACGTGGAGGGCGCCGACCTCGCCGACCACCTCGCCGAGCACGACCCCTACCCCTGGCCGTGGGCGGTCGCCGTGGCCGCGCAGTTGTGCGCCGTGCTGTCGGCGGTGCACGCGGTGCCGATCGTGCACCGCGACCTCAAGCCCCGCAACGTGATGGTGCGTCCGGACGGCACCATGGTCGTCCTCGACCTCGGCGTCGCCTCCGTGCTCGACACCGACACGACACGGCTCACCCACACCGGCACGCCCATCGGGACGCCCGCGTACATGGCGCCCGAGCAGGCGATGAGCGGCGCCGTCGGGCCCCGCACCGACCTGTACGCGCTCGGGGTGCTGCTGCACGAACTGGTCAGCGGCACCGTCCCGTTCGCGGGCGCCACGGCTCTCGGCGTGCTGCACCGGCACCTGTACGAGCAGCCCGTGCCGCTGCGGCAGGTGCGCCCGGAGGTGCCGGAACCACTGGAGGCGCTCGTGCTGCAACTGCTGGCGAAGGACCCGCAGCACCGCCCGGCCGACGCCCAGGAGACCTACCGCCGGCTGGCGCCGCTGCTGCCGGTGCCCGGCGTCGTCCACCGCTCCCTCGGGCCGATGGACCCCACCCGCCCCTTCCTGCGTCCGCTGGCGCCCTGGCCCGACC
>NZ_JARAVK010000576.1:0-1024 GCF_033792765.1 Streptomyces sp. PA03-6a
GGTCGCGTTATCTCTGTTGCCTGAAGGCCCGGCCGAACCGTGATCGCGGTGGAGGGAGATCCGGAAGGCTGTGCCTTCGGGCCGTCGAGCGCCTAACGTCTGCGCCGCAGGGAGTCCCGTTCGGCCTCGTTCTCGGCGCGGGCGGCGGCTGCTCCGCGGGCGGCGGTGACTGCCCGGGCGGCGGCTGCGCGGGCCCGGACGGCTCCCGGGGCGGCTTGGCGAACGGGTCCTCGGGCTGGTCGGTGCTCATGCCCCGAGTGAAACCCGGACGATTCGGCCGCGCCTCCGGCGGGGGCCGTTCGGGTGTCAGCTGTCGCGGGCCACGAAGGTACGTGCCGCCTTGTCGTGCCAGCACTGCCGCCACGGCCGGTCGAACAGGCACCACGCCAGCCCGAGGAAGCCGATCACGAGCGCGTCCAGCACCGTGTGGGTGAGCCAGCGCAGCAGCGCCTGCCCGAAACCGGGCTCGTACCGGCTCTCGACGTCCACCACGCGCAGGCCGAGCAGCTTCTTGCCCAGGGTGCGGCCCCACTTGGCGGTGGGCAGCACCTCGTACAGCAGTCCGGTGACGAGCGCGACGGCGGCGAGGACGCCCAGTTGCACGCCCGTCGTGCCGTCGATCAGCCAGACCGTCGCCTCCTCGCCGGTCAGCCGGGCGGCGTCCACCTTGTCGCGCAGGTGCTCGTACGCCGCCGTGCCCAGCGGCAGAGCGGCGGCCGCGACGACCGCGCCCACCACCGCGCTGTCGATCAGCCGGGCCACCAGGCGCCTCCCCGGCGACGCGGGGCGCGCCTGCCGCCGCGCGGGGGCCGACGGGTCGTCGGCCCCCGGCCGCCATGACGCGGGGGCGGCCTCCCCGCCCTGCGGCGGGACCTGACGGGCCAGGTCGTGCACCTGCTGCGCCCACGGGACGGGAGCGGGCACCTGCTGCCCGGGCACGGCGCTCTCGGTCGGAGCGGACGCCGTGGCCCCGGCCGCGCCCGCGGCCGCCCGTGCGGCCGCGGGAGCCGGGGCCGGCGAAGGC
>NZ_JARAVK010000577.1:0-1008 GCF_033792765.1 Streptomyces sp. PA03-6a
CTAGGACTTGTCCGGACGATCATGTGACTACTCGCCGTCCGCGTCGTTGATGTGGACATGGGGCGGGGTGACTTGAGCGATGCTGAATGGGAACGGCTGCGTCCGTTCCTGCCGGTCAGTAACCGGCGTTGTGGCCGGTGGCGTGATCACCGGCAGGTGATCGACGGGATTCTGCACCGGGTGCGGACCGGTGTGCAGTGGCGTGACCTGCCGGAACGGTTCGGGCCGTGGAAGACGGTGTATGAACGGCACCGGCTGTGGTCGGCGGACGGGACGTGGGAACGTTTGTTGCAGCAGGTCCAGGCTGCGGCCGACGCTGCGGGTGAGATCGACTGGGACATTTCGGTGGACTCCACCATCGTCCGTGCTCATCAGCACGCGGCTGGCGCCCGCACCGATTCCCCGCCGGCGCCTGCGTCAAAGGGGGGCGAACCGCCAGAACACCAGGGCGAAACAGCGTGGCAGAGCCTGCACGCCCGCCTGGTGGAGGTGGTGCAGGAAGTGAGGGCCTGGGCCGCTCGCGGGGCGGGTTCACCAGCAAACTCCACCTGAGCGCCGACGGCCGATGCCGCCCGCTGTCCCTGATCGTCACACCAGGCCAGCGGGCGGACTGCACCCAGTTCACGCAGGTGCTGGACAAGATCCGCATTCCTAAGATCGGCCCGGGCAGGCCCCGCAACAAGCCCGGCAGCGTCGCCGCGGACAAGGCCTACAGCAACGGAATCATCCGCACGTACCTGCGACGTCGGGGTATCCGGCACACCATCCCGGAGAAGGCAGACACCCAGGCCGCCCGCCTGCGCAAAGGTTCACGCGGGGGACGGCCACCCGGCTTCGACGAAGAGCGGTACAAGAAGCGGAACACCATCGAACGGGCCATCAACCGGCTCAAGCAGCACCGGGCCGTGGCCACTCGCTATGACAAGCGCGGCTATGTCTACCTCGGCACAGCCACTGCAGCAGCCCTCGTCATCTGGCTCCGCACATGATCGGCCGGACAAGTCCTAG
>NZ_JARAVK010000578.1:0-990 GCF_033792765.1 Streptomyces sp. PA03-6a
ACGCGCAGGCCACCCGCCGGTCCTCGCTGCCCTGACCATTCCTGGGGCTGGGGGGATCGGGCTAGCCGCTGGGCAGCGGCCGCCGCGACGTCCTGACCGGCGTACTCGCGGGCGACGGCGACAACACCCCACTCGCGGGCAGTCCAGCGCGCGGTTGGGCGGGTAAACAACCTGCCGGGCACGGCGTGGCGGACCAGGGCTTCAATCTCGGCTTGTTCACGGACCGAGCGGGCCGCCCATTCCAGGCCGAAGAAATCTATATCGCTGTGTCTCAGCTCGTGAACAGCCTGCATCATGTGGGTGGCCGCCCCCGCAATGTCGCGCGCGATGCCCGTGAGGTCCGCGGCCATCAGCGCCGCCTTGTAGCTGGCGAGCGCAGCGTAGTTACGGCGGCTGGTCACTTGCTTGATGACAGCGGCCGTAACCGCATCACCGAAGCCGCCGGCCACCACGACAACACCCCAGTCGCTGTCATCCCAGCGCGCAGTGTGCCCCGGGCCGACCCACCTGCTCACCAGGGTGCGAGTAACTGCTTTTTGACTGGCTGACAGGGCCGCCCATTTCAGGCCGAAGACATCTATACCGCTGAACTTCGACCGGTACCCAGAGGCGTTCACAAGGATGCGGGCCGCCGCGGCCGAGGTCTCGCCGGCGTGTGCGGCAGCCACCTCCTCGCGGTAATTGGTGAACGCAACGCTGTTACGGGTGGTGACCAGCCGCATAATGACGGCGGCCGCCACCGCCTCGCCGGCACGGTATGCCGCGGCAACCGCATCCCACTCCGGCCCGTCCCACTCGTCGATACTCCACCCGGTCAGCCGGCGGGTGAAGGCTCGGATTGCGGGTTCTTCGCCCAGCCAGTGTTTCCATGGAAGGCGGTAGACATCCTCTTCGTTGACGCCCATCGCCCTCAGCGCAGCATCGGCCCGGTCGAGACGGGTGACCGCGTCATCACCAGAGCTCGCCTCGTAGAGGGATGCGCGGAGGCTG
>NZ_JARAVK010000579.1:0-966 GCF_033792765.1 Streptomyces sp. PA03-6a
CCGTCCTCATCACCCCGCGGAAAATTCTCCCCCACCACCAACCGCGCAAGCCACTCCAACCCCCTCGGCAACTTAATACTCAACGCCCCACCCTCCCCAGTCGTCTCACACCACAGCAAGCACGGCCAACACAGAAAGACCATGGCAGTAAAGGCTCGCCGCAGTCGGCGGCACCCACACCTCGGGCCCACACACCACGCCGGCAGCCCGAGCCAGTTGAGCACAATAGCCACAATCCCCACGGACACCGGAACCACAGACCCCCGGAAATTCATCAGCCCACCGAAAGCCGAATGTATAGAAGATCCGTGACGCGCAGTCTAATGCAAGCGCCTAGCCGGGAGAGTGCAAATTCGGTAGTGCCATCACTTCCCGTGCCGGGTGCGGAAGGAATCCGCCGGGCGGGGTGGGTCTTGCCCAGCGCACCCCCGACCACGCGCCTACCACTCGAAGTCGATGTCACCACGTCTCATATGCGCGGGGTATTGTCATACCGCCTTTCAGTAGGCGGCCGTTCCCACCCGTCCTGTTGCGAACAGGTCTGTCGCGCCCCCCGAAGGGGAAGCGGGGACCCCAAGGCAACGGGCGGGGCCAGAAACCGTGGGGGTAACCGGCCCCGCCCCTCTACGGCTCGAAGTCGATGTAGTCGATGTCGGTGAACTCCACCTCCAGGCCGGCGGCGCGGCGGCCGCGGTCGCGGAAGTAGATCTCTTGCAGGCCCTCGGCTGCGATCGCGCGCAGCTGCTGTTCGTCGGCGCCTTGCTCCTGGGCGTCGAAGAGGCGGGCTGCGTACTCGGGTGGGAGGGCTTGGGTGACAGGCGGATGCGGGCGTCGTCGGTGGAGCCGGGGGCGGCGGTGAAACCGAAGCGGGCACCGGTGTCGATGACGATGCCGCCGGTCGTGGCCGCAGCCTGCTTGGCGCGGGCGCGGACATGTGGCTGCCACCGCTGGCGTACTTCACGTTCC
>NZ_JARAVK010000057.1:0-43582 GCF_033792765.1 Streptomyces sp. PA03-6a
CCCGGCCCCCGTCCCGTCCCCCTTCGCCGGACTGCTCGACTCCGCCGCGGGCGGTCTGTCGCGTGGCCTGGCCCGGATCACCGGCACCACCGTCGGCCCGTACCAGACCGCCGTGGTGCGGATCGGCATCTCACTGGCCTGGCTGCTGTTCCTGCTGCGCGAGTGGCCGCACCGCCACGAGCTCTACGGGCCGGACGGGGCGTGGAGCTGGGACCTGGCGAACCGGCTCGTAGCCGACAACCACGCCTTCACCCTGCTGCTGTGGGGCAGGGCCGACGCGTGGTTCGAGGTCGTGTACGCGGGTGCGATCGTGACGAGCGCGATGCTGCTGCTCGGCTGGCGGACCCGCACGGCCTCGCTGCTGTTCATGATCGGCGTGCTCTCCCTGCAGAACCGCAGCGTGTTCGTCGGTGACGGCGGCGACAACGTGATCCACCTGATGGCGATCTACCTCGTCCTCACCCGGTGCGGGCAGGTATGGTCGCTCGACGCCCGCCGCCGCGCCAAGGGGCGGGACGGCGACGGCGCGGGGATCGCGCTGTGGATCGTCCTCGGGCTCGTGCTCACCGTGGCGCAGCTGCTCGGCCGTACCGGCCTGCACTGGACCGACGGCCTGCTGCCCTGGCTCGGCTGGACCCCGTTCCTGTGGGGCTTCCTGCTGCTGCAGGCCGTGTGGTGGGCGGTGCGGCGGTACGCGCCGGGCGAGCCGCAGGCGGTCCTCGGGATCCTCGCCAACATCCTGCACGCCGCCGGTCTGCTGGTGATCGTCGTCGAGGTGTGCCTGATCTACGCCACGGCGGGCTGGTACAAGGTCCAGGGCTCGCGCTGGCAGGACGGCACCGCGGTGTACTACCCGCTCCACCTGGACGACTTCAGCCCCTGGCCGGGGCTGTCCCACGCGATGGCCGCCAGCGGACTGATGGTCATGGTGATCACCTACGGCACGGTGATCGTCCAGGTCGCCTTCCCCTTCACCCTCTTCAACCGCCGGGTGAAGAACGTGCTCCTCGCGTTGATGATGCTGGAGCACGCCTCGATCGCGGTCGTCCTCGGACTGCCGTTCTTCTCGCTGGCGATGATCGCCGCCGACGCGGTCTTCCTGCCCACCGGCTTCCTGCGCTGGGCGGGCGACCGGGTGACGCGTCCGCTGCGGCGCGGCTCCGCCGGGGAGCCGGAGGACGCCCGGCCGCAGGACGCGGAAGGCGGGGAAGGCGGGGAAGGAGCGGGGGACGTGCAGGCGCGGGCGGTCGCGGGGCAGCGAGGGCCGGGACCGGCCGGCGAGCCCGCCCCCTCTAATCTCGTGGTGTGAGCACCAGCCAGGACGACGCGGCCGAGCCGCTGCAGTACGACGACGGCTTCGGCCCCGAGGTCGGGGTCGGGCCGCACCCGCGGCCCTGGCCGGAGGACCCGCGCTACGACGCCGAGCTGCTCGCGCAGGGCGACCGCCGCAACGTGGTGGACGAGTACCGCTACTGGACGCGGGAGGCGATCGTCGCCGACCTCGACACCCGGCGCCACGACTTCCACGTCGCCGTCGAGAACTGGCAGCACGACTTCAACATCGGGTCCGTGGTGCGCACCGCCAACGCCTTCCTGGCCAAGGAGGTGCACATCGTGGGGCGGCGCCGCTGGAACCGGCGCGGCGCCATGGTGACCGACCGCTACCAGCACGTGCGCCACCACCTGGACGTCGCGGCGCTGGCCACGTGGGCGGCCGCGGAGGACCTGCCGATCATCGGGATCGACAACCTCCCCGGTGCCGTGCCGCTGGAGACCACCGAGCTGCCACGGCGCTGCGTGCTGCTCTTCGGGCAGGAGGGGCCCGGGCTGACCGACGAGGCGTGGAAGCACGCGGCGGCGGTCTGCTCGATCGCCCAGTTCGGCTCCACGCGCTCGATCAATGCGGGCGCCGCGGCGGCCATCGCCATGCACGCCTGGATCCAGCGCTACGCGCAGGTGGGTACGGAGCAGCCCCGTCCGGAGTGACAGGGCTGCTCCGGACGGGGCTGTCGGTGGTGCGGGCGGGCCGGATCAGGCCTGGCGGCGGACCTCGATGACCCGGAAGCGGCTCGCGACGAAGGCGCCGTCGCACAGGGCCGCGTTGGCGGCCGGGTTGCCGCCGGAGCCGTGGAAGTCGGAGAAGGCGGCCGTCTGGTTGACGTACACCCCGCCGGTCAGGTTGAGGGAGAGCTGGGCGGCCTCCTCCAGGCAGACCTCCTCGATCTGCCGTTCCACCTCGCCGGAGGTGGTGTAGGCGCCGACCGTCATGGCGCCCTTCTCCCGCACGGTGCGGCGCAGCAGGTCGACCGAGTCCTTGGAGGAGTCCATGGCGACCGCGAAGGCGACCGGGCCGAAGCACTCCGACATGTAGGCGGCCTCGTCGTCCGGCTTCGCGCCGTCCAGCTTCACGATCACCGGGGTGCGGACCACGGCGTCCGGGAAGTCGGGGTGCGCGACCTCGCGGGAGGCGAGCGCGACCTCGCCGAGGGAGGCGGCGGCCTCCAGGCGTGCCTTCACATCGGGGTTGACCAGGGCGCCCAGCAGGGCGTTGGCCCGGGCGTCGTCGCCGAGCAGCCCGCCCACGGCGGCCGACAGATCGCCCACCACCTCGTCGAAGCCCTTGTGGCCGTCGTCGGTGGCGATGCCGTCACGCGGGATCAGCAGGTTCTGCGGGGTGGTGCACATCTGGCCGCTGTACAGGGACAGGGAGAAGGCCAGGTTGGACAGCATGCCCTTGTAGTCGTCCGTGGAGTCGACGACGACGGTGTTGACGCCGGCCTTCTCGGTGAAGACCTGGGCCTGGCGGGCGTTGTCCTCCAGCCAGTCGCCGAAGGCGGTGGAGCCCGTGTAGTCGATGACGCGGACCTCGGGGCGCAGCGCCAGCGTCTTGGCCAGGCCCTCGCCGGGGCGCTCGGCCGCCAGGCAGACCAGGTTCGGGTCGAAGCCGGTCTCGGCGAGCACCTCGCGGGCGATCCTGACCGTCAGCGCGAGCGGGAGCACGGCGCGCGGGTGCGGCTTGACCACGACCGCGTTGCCGGTGGCCAGGGAGGCGAAGAGGCCCGGGTACCCGTTCCAGGTGGGGAAGGTGTTGCAGCCGATCACGAGCGCGATGCCGCGCGGCACCGTCGTGAAGTCCTTGCGCAGGGTCAGCGGGTCGCGCTTGCCCTGCGGCTTGACCCACTCGGCCGTGCCGGGGGTGCGCACCTGCTCCACGTAGGCGTACGCGACCGCTTCGAGGCCGCGGTCCTGCGCGTGCGGGCCGCCGGCCTGGAAGGCCATCATGAAGGCCTGGCCGGAGGTGTGCATGACCGTGTGGGCCATCTCCGTGGTGCGCGCGTTGATCCGGGCCAGGATCTCCAGGCAGACCAGGGCCCGGTTCTCCGGGCCGGCCTCGCGCCAGGCGGGCATCGCGGCCTTCATCGCGGGGAGGAGCACGTCGACGTCCGGGTGCGGGTACTCCACACCCAGCTCGATGCCGTACGGGGACACCTCGCCGCCGGTCCAGCCGTCGGTGCCGGGCTGGTCCAGGTCGAAGCGGGTGCCGCGCAGGGCGTCGAACGCGGCCTGGGCGGTCTCGCCGTCCGCGTATGCCTTCGGGTGCTCGGGGTACGGAGACCAGTACTCGCGGGTACGGATCGCCTCGAGCGCCTTGTCGAGCGTCTCGCGGTGCTGTGCGACCGACGGGACAGCGGTGGGTTCGGCAGCCATGGGGCCAACTCCTCGTCGAGCTGGATTGGGGTGGGCAGGGTGCTGGCTTCCCCGCTAGATTAACCGAATGTTCGGTCGGGACAAGGGGGCCGACCGAAGCTGTGGACAACTGGCGAGGAGCAGTGGCGGCGATGAGCGCTCTTGACCGATCCAGCACGGTCGCGGTGGTGGGCACGGGGACGATGGGCCAGGGGATCGCCCAGGTCGCGCTGGTGGCGGGCCATTCCGTACGGCTCTACGACGCGGGCCCCGGCCGGGCCGAGCAGGCCGAGCGGGCCCTGGCGGAACGGCTGGACCGCCTGGTGGAGAAGGGCCGGCTGCCCGCCGCCGAGCGTGACGCGGCCCGCGGTCGGCTCTCGGCCGTCCGGGAGATCGAGGAACTGGCGGGCGTGTCGCTCGTCGTCGAGGCGATCCTGGAGGACCTGGGCGCCAAGCAGCAGCTCTTCACGGCCCTGGAGTCGGTGGTCGCCGAGGACTGCCTGCTGGCCACCAACACCTCCTCCCTGTCGGTCACCGCCGTGGGCGGCGCGCTGCGGCGCCCGTGCCGTTTCGTCGGCCTCCACTTCTTCAACCCCGCCCCCCTGCTGCCGCTGGTCGAGGTGGTCTCCGGCGCCGCCACCGACGAGGCCGCCGCCCAGGCCGTGTACGACACCGCCGCCGCCTGGGGCAAGACGCCGGTGCGCTGCACCGACACCCCCGGCTTCATCGTCAACCGGGTCGCCCGCCCCTTCTACGCCGAGGCCTTCCGGCTCCACGAGGAGCGCGTGGCCGACCCCGCCACCATCGACGCGGTGCTGCGGGAGAGCGGCGGCTTCCGGATGGGCCCGTTCGAGCTCACCGACCTGATCGGCCAGGACGTCAACGAGGCCGTCACGCGCTCGGTGTGGGACTCCTTCTTCCAGGACCCCAAGTTCACCCCCTCCCTCGCCCAGCGGCGGCTGGTGGAGTCCGGGCGGCTCGGCCGCAAGAGCGGGCACGGCTGGTACGACCACGCCGAGGGCGCCGCCGCCCCGGCCCCCCACACCGCGGGGCCGGAGAAGCCGCCCGCCGAGGTCACCGTGTGCATGGGCGGCCGCGGCCCGGCCGCGGTGCTGCCCCGGCTGATCGCCGAGGCGGGCATCGAGGTGCTGGACGGCGAGGTCGCCGACCCGGACGACGGGTACCTCGAGCTGCCCGGCGGCGGCCGGCTCTACCTGGCGGACGGCGGCCCGGCCACCACGGGCCCGGCCCTCGACTACGTGCAGTTCGACCTCGCGCTGGACTACCGGGTGGCCACCCGGGTCGCGATCGCGCCGTCCGACTCGGCACGCCCGGAGACCGTGCAGGCGGCGATCGGGCTGTTCCAGGCGCTGGGCAAGAAGGTCAGCGTCATCGAGGACGTCCCGGGCATGATCGTCGCCCGTACCGTGGCGATGCTGGTGGACTTCGCCACCGACGCCGTCGCCCGGGGGGTGGCCTCACCGGAGGACGTCGACGCCGCGATGCGGCTCGGCGTGAACTACCCGCGCGGTCCGCTCGCCTGGGGGGCCGAACTCGGCCCGGAGTGGGTCCGCGAGGTGCTGCGCAACCTGCACCAGGCGTACCCCGGCGGGCGCTACGCGCCGTCCCGTCCGCTGAACCGCCGCGCGGCGGCCGAGGGGAGACTGCTGTAATCATGACCATGGCACAGCGCGACAACTCCGCCCCCAAGAGGGACACCTACACCCCGGACTCGCTGCTGGCCGTGGCCGTGACGGTCTTCATCGAGCGCGGTTACGACGGCACGTCCATGGAGCACCTGTCGCGGGCCGCCGGCATCTCCAAGTCCTCGATCTACCACCATGTGCGGGGCAAGGAGGAGCTCCTGGAGCGCGCCGTCGGCCGTGCCCTGGACGGTCTCTTCGGCATCCTGGAGGAGCCCGGAGCGCGCGGTGGGCGCGCCGTGGAGCGGCTGGAGTACGTCACGCGCCGCACCACGGAGGTGCTGATGGCGGAGCTGCCCTACGTCACGCTGCTGCTGCGGGTACGAGGGAACACCAGGACCGAGCGCGCCGCCCTGGAGCGCCGCAGGGAGTTCGACCACCGGGTCGCCGACCTGCTGAAGTCGGCCGTCGCGGAGGGGGACCTGCGCGGTGACGTGGAGCCCAGGCTCGCGACCAGGCTGCTCTTCGGAATGATCAATTCCATAGTCGAGTGGTACCAGCCGCACACGGCCGGTACCCGGGAGCACGACGACGCCGCGGTCGTGGACGCCGTCGTGCGACTGGCCTTCGACGGCTTGCGCGTCTCTTGACGCTGGTCCAGACCAACCCTCACGATCAGGGCCATGTCCTTCACCCTCCGTGCCCGCCTGTGCGCCGCCTCAGCCGCTGTCCTGCTGCTCGCCGGGTGCGGAGGGGGTGACGGCGGCGGTCAGGCCGCCGACGCCACACCGCCGGAGGACTTCGGCTGCCTCACGGCCGCGCAGGCGAAGTCCGGGTCCGTCAGCTACGACGACACCGACGACAACCCCGTGGACGCCTGGTTCGCCGGCAAGGGCGACACCTCCGTCCTGCTGATGCACCAGGCGGACGGCGACATGTGCCAGTGGCTGCCGCAGGCCGACCTCCTGCTCAAGGACGGCTACCGCGTCCTGGTCGTCGATTCCAACGGCAGCGAGGTGCCCGAGGTCGTGGGCGGGGTGGCGTTCCTGCGCGCCAAGGGCGCGCGGCACGTCCTGCTGATGGGCGCGTCCAAGGGCGGCACGGCGGTCCTGGAGGGCGCCGCATCGGTGGACCCGCCGGTCGACGCCGTGGTCTCGCTCTCCGCGCCCGAGACCTACGGGACCATGGACGCGGGCTCCGCGGTGCCGCGGCTGACCGCGCCCGTGCTCTACATGGCGGCCGCGGGCGACACCGCGTTCGCGGAGTCGACCGAGGCGCTGAGCAAGGCCACGAAGAAGGCGGCCGAGAACCGGCTCGACATCGTCAGCGGACCCCAGCACGGCGTGGGCATGCTCACCTACGACCCCAACTGGGCCACCGTGACGGCCTTCCTGCAGAAGTACGCCGGATAGCCGCGCCGGGGGAGCCCGCGGGCGGCGCCGGTGGGTCAGTCGGTCAGCACCCGGTCGGTCTCCTCGAAGACCAGCAGCGTGCGGCTGCTGAGCACCTCGGGCACCGCCTGGATGCGGGTGAGCACCAGTTCGCGCAGGCTGCGGTTGTCGGGGGTGTGGACGAGCAGCAGCACGTCGAAGTCCCCGCTCACCAGGGCGATGTGCGCCACCCCCGGCAGTTCCAGCAGCTTCTCCCGCACGGTGCGCCAGGAGTTCTGCACGATCTTCAAGGTGATGTAGGCGGACGCGCCGTGACCTGCGCGTTCGTGGTCGACCCGGGCCGTGAAGCCGCGGATGACCCCGTCCTCGATGAGGCGGTTGATCCGGGCGTAGGCGTTGGCGCGGGACACGTGGACGTGCTCGGCCACCGATCGTATGGACGCCCGCCCGTCCTCCTGCAGGTAGCGCAGGATCGCGCGGTCGATCGCGTCCAGCGGACGCACCGCCGCAGGACCGGTGTCCGGCGCCGCTGCCTGCGGTCCCGGGGCACCGCCCCGAGAAATTTGGGAATCCGTCACGCCCCCGAGCCTCCCTAGCATGGACGTACTGGCTCCATCTCAGGGTGTGGAGAACCGTTTGTCCACAGGCGGGACACACCTGTAGCCAAAATGCCTCCGGCGACCGAACAATCGGTAGGGGAGCGATACCCGCTCCCCCCACCGAACACGCCCACGAGGAGGTGCTCGCGATGACCGTCCTGGACCAGCACGTCTGGCAACCCCGCACCGACCCGGCGCCGCTGCTGCCCGACCCTGAGCCGTACCGACTGCTCGGCACCCCCGAGGCAGGCGCGCTCGACGCCGGAGTGCTGACCACGATGTACGGACAGCTGGTGCGCGGCCGCCGTTACAACCGGCAGGCCACCGCGCTCACCAAGCAGGGCAGACTGGCCGTCTACCCCTCCAGCACCGGTCAGGAGGCGTGCGAGGTCGCCGCGGCACTCGCCCTGGAGCCCCAGGACTGGCTGTTCCCGAGCTATCGCGACACCCTGGCCGCCGTCGCCCGCGGCGTCGACCCCGTCGAGGCGCTGACGCTGCTGCGCGGTGACTGGCACACCGGCTACGACCCGCGCGAGCACCGGGTAGCCCCGCTCAGCACGCCGCTGGCCACCCAGCTGCCGCACGCCGTGGGCCTCGCGCACGCCGCCAGGCTCAAGGGCGACGACGTCGTCGCCCTGGCCATGGTCGGCGACGGAGGCACCAGCGAGGGCGACTTCCACGAGGCGCTGAACTTCGCCGCCGTGTGGCACTCCCCCGTCGTCTTCCTCGTGCAGAACAACGGCTTCGCCATCTCGGTGCCGCTCGCCAAGCAGACCGCCGCCCCGTCGCTGGCCCACAAGGCCGTCGGCTACGGGATGCCCGGGCGGCTCGTCGACGGCAACGACGTCGCGGCCGTCCACGCCGTGCTCACCGAGGCCGTGGCCCGCGCCCGCGAGGGCGGCGGCCCGACCCTGGTGGAGGCGATCACCTACCGCGTGGACGCCCACACCAACGCCGACGACGCCACCCGCTACCGGGAGGACGCCGAGGTCGAGGCCTGGCGCGAGCACGACCCGATCGCCGTGCTCGAGCGCGCCCTGCGCGAGCGCGACCTGCTCGACGACGCGATGGTCCGCGCCGCCGAGGAGGACGCGGAGCGGATGGCCGCCGCGCTGCGGGAACGGATCAACGAGGACCCGGTCCTCGACCCGATGGAACTGTTCGCACACGTCTACGCCGAGCCCACCCCGCAGCTGCGCGAGCAGGCCGCGATGCTGAGGGCCGAGCTGGAGGCCGAGGCACAGTCATGAGCACCGCCACCACCGCGACCCCCGTGGCCACCGGACGCAAGCCGGCCACCATGGCCCAGGCGCTCAACCGCGCGCTGCGCGACTCCCTCGCCGAGGACCCGTCGGTCCACCTCTTCGGCGAGGACATCGGCACCCTCGGCGGCGTCTTCCGGATCACCGACGGCCTCGCCAAGGAGTTCGGCGACAGCCGCTGCACCGACACCCCGCTCGCCGAGGCCGGCATCCTCGGCACGGCCGTGGGCATGGCGATGTACGGCATGCGCCCCGTGGTCGAGATGCAGTTCGACGCCTTCGCTTACCCGGCGTTCGAGCAGCTCGTCAGCCACGTCGCCAAGATGCGCAACCGTACGCGCGGCACCATGCCGCTGCCCCTGACCATCCGGGTGCCGTACGGCGGCGGCATCGGCGGCGTCGAGCACCACAGCGACGCCTCCGAGGCGTACTACGCGCACACCCCCGGTCTGCACGTCGTCACCCCCGCCACGGTGGCGGACGCCTACGGGCTGCTGAGAGCCTCGATCGCCTCCGACGACCCGGTGATCTTCCTCGAGCCGAAGCGGCTGTACTGGTCCAAGGCCGACTGGTCGGCGGACGCGCCGGAGGAGGTGGCCCCCATCGGACGGGCCGTCGTCCGCCGCAGCGGCCGCTCCGCGACGCTCATCACCTACGGCCCGTCGCTCACGGTCTGCATGGAGGCGGCCGAGGCCGCGGTGCAGGAAGGCTGGGACCTGGAGGTCGTCGACCTGCGCAGCCTGGTGCCCTTCGACGACGAGACGGTCACCGCGTCGGTGCGCCGTACCGGCCGCGCGGTCGTCGTCCACGAGTCCTCGGGCTTCGGCGGTGTGGGCGCCGAGATCGCCGCCCGGGTGAGCGAGCGCTGCTTCCACCACCTGGAGGCCCCGGTCCTGCGGGTCGCCGGCTTCGACATCCCCTACCCGCCGCCGATGCTGGAGCGGCACCACCTGCCCGGCGTCGACCGCATCCTCGACGCGGTCGGGCGCCTGCAGTGGGAGGAGGCGTGATGGCCGTCGTCCGCGAGTTCGCCCTCCCCGACCTGGGTGAGGGGCTGACCGAGGCCGAGATCGTGCGCTGGCTGGTGCAGGTCGGCGATGTCGTCGCCATCGACCAGCCGGTCGTCGAGGTCGAGACGGCCAAGGCCGTGGTCGAGGTGCCCTGCCCCTACGGCGGCGTGGTCACCGCGCGCTTTGGCGAGGAGGGCCAGACCCTCGACGTCGGACGGCCGCTGCTGACGGTCGCGGTCGGCTCCCCCGACGGGCACGCCACCGGCGCACCCGCACCCGCACCCGCCGCCCCGGCCGCCGCGGCCGACGGCGACTCCGGATCCGGCAACGTGCTGGTCGGCTACGGAACCAGCGGCCCCGCGGCCCGGCGCCGCCGGGTGCGTCCCGCGCCGGCCCCCGCCGCCCCGGTCCCGGTGCCCGTCCCGGTCCCGGTGGCCGCGGTCGCCGCGCCGGTCCGGCACGAGGGTCCCGTCGCCGTCATCTCCCCCCTGGTGCGGCGCAGGGCCCGTGAGCACGGCCTCGATCTGCGCGCGCTGACGGGCTCCGGCCCCGACGGGCTGATCCTGCGTTCCGACGTGGAACGGGCCATCACGACCGGGTCCGCGGCGCCGGTCACCGTGGCCGCCCCCGCGGCGCCCGCGGCCCCCGCCGCCGAGGGCACCCGCATCCCGCTGCGCGGCATCCGCGGCGCCGTGGCCGAGAAGCTCGGCCGCAGCAGGCGGGAGATCCCCGACGCCACCTGCTGGGTGGACGCCGACGCGACGGAGCTGCTCGCGGCACGGGCGGCGATGAACGCCGCGGGAGGTCCCAAGGTCTCGGTGCTCGCGCTGTTCGCGCGGATCTGCGCGGCGGCCCTGGCCCGCTACCCGGAGCTCAACTCCACGGTGGACACCGAGCGCGGTGAGATCGTCGTGCTGCCGCAGGTGCACATCGGCTTCGCGGCGCAGACCGATCGCGGCCTGGTCGTGCCGGTCGTCCGGGACGCCCACGGGCGCAGCACCGAGGAGCTGTCGGCGGAGATCGGCCGGCTCACCGAGGCGGCCCGCGCCGGCGGCCTGACCCCGGCCCAGCTGACCGGTGGCACCTTCACGCTCAACAACTACGGCGTGTTCGGTGTCGACGGATCCACGCCGATCATCAACCACCCCGAGGCCGCGATGCTCGGCGTCGGCCGGATCACCCCCAAGCCGTGGGTGCACCAAGGCGAGCTGGCGGTGCGTCAGGTGGTCCAGCTGTCGTTCACCTTCGACCACCGGGTGTGCGACGGCGGCACGGCGGGCGGCTTCCTCCGCTTCGTCGCGGACTGCGTGGAACAACCGGCGGTGCTGCTCCGGGCGGTGTGAACGCGTCACGGTGGGCGATACTCCGGGCATGACTCCGGAGCCAGGTGAGCCGCGTGACCACCCCTCGCCGCGTTCGCCGCACGAGCAGCCCTACGACGCGGTCGTCCTCGCCGGCGGCGCCGCGAGGCGCCTCGGCGGGGCCGACAAGCCGGGACTGCCGGTCGCCGGGCGCGCGCTGATCGACCGTGTCCTGGACGCGTGCGCGGGCGCGGCCACCACGGTGGTCGTCGGCCCGCGCCGCCCCACCGTCCGCCCGGTGGCCTGGGCCCGCGAGGAACCACCGGGCGGGGGCCCGCTGCCCGCGCTCTCCGCCGGGCTGCGCGAGGTCACCGCGGACGTCGTGCTGGTGCTCGCCGCCGACCTGCCGTTCCTCTCCCGTGCGACGGTGGGCGCGCTGCTCACCTCGCTGCGCGGCGGGCAGGGCGAGGACGGGGTCGTGCTCACCGATCCCGACGGCCGTGACCAGACGCTGGCGGCCGCCTACCGCACGGAGGCGCTGCGCCAGCACCTGGCGCTGATCGCCGCCGAGCACGGGACCCTCGCCGGGCTGCCGTTGCGTCTGCTCACCGGTGAACTGGCCCTGCGGAGGCTGCCCGACCCCACCGGGCAGGCCTCCTTCGACTGCGACACCTGGGACGACCTCTCCACAGCCCGGGCCCGCATCAGGGAGCATGGGGGCGTGTTGGATGAATGGATCACCGCAGCCAAGGCCGAACTCGGCATCGACCTCGACGTCGACATCCGTATGCTCCTCGATCTCGCCCGGGACGCCGCGCACGGCGTCGACCGCCCTGCCGCGCCGCTGACCACCTTCCTGGTGGGCTACGCGGCGGCCACGGCGGGCGGCGGCGAGCAGGCCGTCGCGGAGGCCGTCAGGCGCGCCGCCGCGCTGGCCGAGCGGTGGGCGAAGGAAGCGGAGAGCGGGGACCCGGGCGCATGAACCTGCCGGGTGCGGCGGGCGGTGCCCGCGACACCGGTGCCGGGGACGCCGCCGACGACGAGTTGGCCGCGGCGCTCGCCCTGGCCAACGGGCGGGCCACCGGGCGGTACGACCCCGTGCAGCCATCATCCGGCGGCACCGGCGCCGACGGCTCCCGGTCGTCCCTCCCCCGTCCCCACGGGACCCACGGCGGGACCCGGGCCGGCGCCCACGGCGGGCACCACGACCTGCCGTGGCCGCGGGCGCGGCACATCGCAGGCTCCGCCGCGGGACCGCTGGGACGGCTGTCCGTGCCGCTCGGCGCCGCTCTGGGGCACGCGCTGGCCGAGCCGTTGACCGCGCTCACGGACCTGCCCGCCTTCGACACCTCCGCGATGGACGGCTGGGCCGTCGCGGGCCCCGGCCCGTGGCGCACCGAAGGCAGCGTCCTGGCCGGGCAGCGTTCCGCGGCCCCGCTGCTCGACGGCCACGCGACCGTCATCGCCACCGGGGCCGCACTGCCCCCCGGCACGACGGCGGTGCTGCGCCGGGAGCACGGACGCGTCACCGCCGACGGGCACCTGCACGCCACGCGGGGCGGTCCCGGGCCCGGGCAGGACGTGCGGCCCCGCGGCCAGGAGTGCCGTGGCGGCGACGAGTTGCTGACGGCCGGCGTGCTGGTCACGCCCGCGGTGCTCGGCTTGGCCGCGGCGGCGGGCTACGACGAACTGACCGTCACCGCGCGGCCCTCGGTGAAGGTCCTCGTCCTGGGCGACGAGCTGCTGGACGCCGGCGCCCCCGGCGGCGGACGGGTGCGGGACGCGCTCGGCCCGCTGCTGCCCGCATGGCTCACCGCGCTCGGGGCCGGCACGGTTCGCGCGCGGCGGCTCAAGGACGACGCCGGCCTGCTGCAGGACGCCGTCACCGCGTCCACCGCCGATCTCGTCGTCACCACAGGCGGCACGGCGGGCGGCCCGGTGGACTTCGTCCACCCCGTGCTGGAGCGCATCGGCGCGCGGTTGCTCGTCGACGGCGTTGCGGTCCGCCCCGGTCACCCCATGCTGCTGGCCGAACTGCCCGGTGGCGGCCGCCTGGTGGGCCTGCCGGGCAACCCGCTCGCGGCGGTCTCCGGGGTGCTGACCCTGGCCGTCCCCCTGCTGCGCGCGCTCGCGGGCCGCCCCGCCCCTGTGGCGTACGAGGCGCGGCTGACCGGCGACGTGCACGGCCACCCCACCGACACCCGCCTGGTGCCGGTGGTCGTGGACGAGGAGTCGCAGGCGGCCCCGCTGCACTTCAGCGGTCCCGCCATGCTGCGCGGCATCGCGACGGCCGACGGCATGGCCGTCATCCCGCCCGGCGGAGCCGTCAAGGGCGACCGTACGGCCGTCCTGGAGACGGGCTGGGGGCGGCTGTGAGGGACGCGGGCCGCGGACGCACCACCGGGTGGGCGGACGGCGACGTCGTCCACCTGCCCCACAAGAGCCCCGTCGGCCCACTGCGCCAGGTCGTCCGGCGGCTGCTGATGGCGCTGTTCGTCCTGGTGCTCACCGTGCTGATCGTGTACCTGGATCGGGGCGGCTACCACGACAACGCCGGCGGTTCGATGTCGCTGCTGGACTGCGTCTACTACGCCACCGTCACCCTCTCCACCACCGGCTACGGCGACGTCGTCCCGTACAGCCCGAGCGCGCGGCTGACCAATGTGCTCCTGGTGACGCCGCTTCGCGTGCTCTTCCTGATCATCCTCGTCGGCACCACTCTGGAGGTGCTCACCGAGCGCACCCGCGAGCAGTATCGGCAGCAGCGCTGGAGGTCCACCGTGCGCGACCACACCGTCATCGTCGGATACGGCACCAAGGGACGTTCCGCGGCCAGGACGCTGACCGGGCACGGCGTGCCCGCCCAGCAGATCGTGGTGGTCGACCCCGACCCCAAGGCGGTGGAGTCCGCGGTCGCCGCCGGGTTCGCGGGCGTCACCGGTGACGCGACCCGCAACGCCGTCCTGCTGCGTGCGGAGATCCAGCGGGCCAAGGAGCTGATCATCGCCGCGCAACGGGACGACACCGCCGTCCTGGTGGCGCTCACGGCCCGCCAGTTGAGCAAGCGGATCAACATCGTCGCGTCCGTGCGCGAGGAGGAGAACGCCCCGCTGCTCCGCCAGTCCGGTGCCAACGCCGTCGTCACCAGCTCCGGCGCGGCGGGCCGGCTGCTCGGGATGTCGATGCTCAGCCCGAGCGCCGGCGAGGTGATGGAGGAGCTGATCACCTACGGCAGCGGGCTGGACCTGATCGAGCGTCCCGTCACCAAGGCAGAGGCCGGGCTCGATCCGCGGGAGGTCGCCGACCTGGTGGTGGTCGTCAAGCGCGGCCACCGGATGCTCGACCACGACAACCCCGAGGCGAGCCCCCTGCAGTTGACCGATCGGCTCATCGTCATCCACAGGACGAGTCAGGACGACCCGTCGCACGTCCCGCAGGGGTAGCGTCGGCCCCATGCATGCGATCACCATCCCCGAACCCGGCGGCCCGGACGCGCTCGTCTGGGCCGAGGTCCCCGATCCCGTACCCGCCGAGGGCGAGGTGCTGGTCGAGGTCGCCGCGACCGCCGTCAACCGTGCCGACCTGCTGCAGCGGCAGGGCTTCTACGACCCGCCACCCGGTGCGTCCCCTTACCCGGGCCTGGAGTGCTCGGGTCGCGTCGCCGCCCTCGGCCCGGGGGTGAGCGGCTGGACCGTGGGCGAGGAGGTGTGCGCGCTGCTCGCGGGCGGCGGCTACGCCGGGAAGGTGGCCGTCCCCGCCGGTCAGCTGCTGCCGGTGCCCAAGGGCGTGGGGCTCGTCGAGGCCGCGGCCCTGCCCGAGGTCGTCTGCACCGTCTGGTCCAACGTCTTCATGGTCGCCCACCTGCGCCCCGGCGAGACCTTGCTGGTCCACGGCGGTTCCAGCGGCATCGGCACGATGGCGATCCAGCTGGCCAAGGCGGTCGGCGCCAAGGTCGCGGTCACCGCGGGCAGCGAGGACAAGCTCGCGAAGTGCCGCGAGCTGGGCGCGGACCTCGGGATCAACTACCGCGAGCAGGACTTCACGGCCGAGGTGCGGGAGGCGTTCGGCGGCGCCGACGTCATCCTCGACATCATGGGCGCGAAGTACCTGGGCCGGAACGTCGACGCCCTCGCGGTCAACGGCAGGCTGGCCGTCATCGGGCTCCAGGGCGGCGTCAAGGGCGAGCTCGACCTCGGCAAGATGCTGGCCAAGCGGGCCGCGATCACCGCGACGTCACTGCGTGGACGGCCACTGGAGGAGAAGGCGGCCATCGTGGCGGCGGTGCGGGAGCACGTCTGGCCGCTGCTGGAGTCCGGCGTGGTGCGCCCGGTGGTGGATCGCGCCCTGCCGATGAGCGAGGCGGCGCAGGCGCACCGGCTGGTCGAGGCCAGCACCCACGTCGGCAAGGTGCTGCTCACGGTCTGAGCCGCCGCCGGACGGCCGGTACGGGCCCGGTGGGCACGACTGGCCGCCCATGACGCTCCGTGTGACGCTGAAGGCATGGAGTTGCGGAAGGTGGTCGTGGCGGCGACGGTGACCGGGGTCGCCCTCCTGGTCACCGGCGCGGCCGCGCCGCCCCCGCCCCATCCGGCGGCGTCCTCCGGGCCGGCCGGCAGCGAGGCCGGCGAGGGGCGCAGGCACCCGGGGCGGGCGGAGCCGCCCGCGACCCCGGGCGACGGTGACGGCCGGCCCTCCGCGACGCTCCCCGTCCACGTCGAGGAACCGCAGGACCAGGGCCCGGCCGCCGTCCGGGCGCCCGTGGGACGGGTGCTGGAGGTGCTGCCGCTCGGTGCGGGGCTGGTGCTGATCGGGCTGGGTCTGGGCTTCCTCGGCCTGCGGCTGCGCCGTGGCCGCTGACGTCGCCCGCCCCCCGCACACGGGTCCCCGGCACGTCCACCGGCCGCGCACACGTCCGGGTCGCGCACCGGTCAGGCCCGGCCGAGGCGGACGAGTGCCGCGCGGGAGGGGTAGCGCGGGGCGGCGGGGGGCACAAATCCCGGAGGGGCGACGGTGCGCGACAATGGCGGCATGGAGATGCCGATGAACGAACGGTCGCAGGAGAGCCCGCAGGTCCTGGTCGTCGGCCCGGACGGGATGGCCCTCGGCGGCGGCGGACACGCCGGCCGCGCCGGAGAAGGAGACGAGCAGCGCGAGGTGCCCGTGACGGAGATGGTCGAACAGCCCGCGAAGGTCATGCGGATCGGCAGCATGATCAAGCAGCTCCTGGAAGAGGTCAAGGCGGCGCCGCTGGACGAGGCGAGCCGGGCGCGCCTGAAGGAGATCCACCACAGCTCCGTGAAGGAGCTGGAGGCGGGGCTCGCCCCCGAGCTCGTCGAGGAGTTGGAGCGGCTCTCGCTGCCCTTCGCCGAGGACGGCGTGCCGAGCGACGCCGAGCTGCGGATCGCCCAGGCGCAGCTGGTGGGATGGCTGGAGGGCCTCTTCCACGGCATCCAGACCGCCCTGTTCGCGCAGCAGATGGCCGCCCGCGCCCAGCTGGAGCAGATGCGCCGTGCGCTGCCGCCCGGTGTGGGCCACGAGGGCGACGAGGAGGGGCACGCCCCGGGCGGGGCGCGCACCGGCCCTTATCTGTGAGCGGTCGGCATCCGGACGGTACGTACGCGTAGGTACAGACGGCGGGGACCCAAGGGGTCACCCGCCGTCCGTCGTTGCCCCTCCGTCGTCGCCGCGAGGGCCCGCCCGGGGCGGGTCAGCCGCCCTGGCCGGTGGAGACCCAGATGGTGATCTTGTCCTTCTCCGGCTTGAGCGCGGTGTAGGTCTTGGGCTTCTGGTCGACGACCGCGCCCTTCCCGTAGATCTGCTCGTTGCGGTACTTGACCTCGTACTCCCAACCGGCCGCGTCCATGCAGGACTTGACGGAGTCGACGTACTTGGTGAAGAAGTCCGGCATCACCACGGCGTCCGGGTCGTCGCCCAGGTAGCTCTTGGTGGCCTCGGTGCAGCGCGAGGCGTCGATGGTGCGGGTCTGGTCGGCCTGGCTGACGCCCGGCGCGGGTTCGTCACCCGCCGGCTGCGAGGGGGTCTCCTCGCGGGCGGTGGCGGAGGCGTTGCCCCGGGAGTCGTAGGTGGGGGTGCCGCCGGTGTCCCCCGTATCGCCCTTGCCGCCCATCGACATCGCGATGACGACGACCACGACCACCGCGATCACGGCGACCGTGGCGCCGATGGCGACGACCGCCGTCGAGGCGCCGCCGCCCCTGCGGCCGCCGCCCGCCGGGGTGCCCGGGCGCATCGTGTAGGGCGGGGTGGCGTGCTGCTGCACGGCCTGTGGATGGGGCTGGTGGGTCTGATGGGGCGCGTGCGGGGCGTTCTGCGGATAGCCGTAGGCCGGGCCCGGGCCGGGCGGCGGGGTGTGCGCGGGACCGCCCTGACCTGCTGTGCCCCAGCGCTGCTGCGGCTGCGGCTGCGGTTGCGGCTGGGGCCGCGGGTAAGGAGCCGGGGCCGGGGCCTGGTACGGGGTCTGCACGTTCGGCGGCGGGGTGCGCAGGTCCCCCTGCACCGGCGGGAAGACCGCGGAGGAGACCTCCTCGCCGCGGCCGCGCGGGCGCGGTCCGCCGCCGATGATCAGCGGTGTGGTCCCGGCGCCGCGCGCCGGCGCGGCGACCCGCTCCGCCTCGTCGCGCATGGTGTCGGCGGTGGGGAAGCGCTCGGCGGGGTTCTTCTTCAGGGCCCGCGCGACGAGCGCGTCGACGCCCGGCTGCACCGCCCGGTTGAGCGCCGACGGGGCCGGCGGGAGCTCCTGGACGTGCTGGTAGGCGATGGACAGCGGGGAGTCGCCGTCGAAGGGCAGCCGTCCGGTGAGCAGCTCGAAGAGCAGACAGCCCACTGAGTACAGGTCGGAGCGCTCGTCCACGCCGCGTCCCAGTGCCTGTTCCGGCGACAGGTACTGCGGGGTGCCGACCACCATGCCGGTCTGCGTCATCGACGAGACGCCGGACTGCATCGCGCGGGCGATGCCGAAGTCCATCACCTTCACCACGCCGCGCTTGGTGAGCATCACGTTGCCCGGCTTGATGTCGCGGTGGACCAGGCCCATGCTGTGGCTCTCGGAGAGCGCCGCGAGCACGTCCGCGGTGATCTTCAGGGCCTTCTCGGTGGGCATGGCCCCGAACTGCGCGATGTCCTCGTCGAGCACCTCGCGCAGCGGCTTGCCCTCGACGTACTCCATGACGATGTACGGCACGAGCGCGCCGTCGACGGTGTCCTCGCCGGAGTCGAAGACCGAGACGATGTTGGTGTGGTTGAGCTTGGCGACGGCCTGCGCCTCGCGCCGGAACCGCTCGCGGAACGACTGTTCCCTGCCGAGGTCGGTGTGGAGCGTCTTGACGGCCACCGGCCGGTCCAGCACCGTGTCGTGTGCCAGGTGCACGGCCGCCATGCCGCCCTGGCCCAGCAGGTCGCGGAGGACGTAGCGACCGTTGCCGACCGAACGCCCCGAATGAGTGCCCCGCGTGCCGTCCCCGCTCATCCGTACCCGTCCCCTTGACGATCCCCCTGGGCGCACCGCGCGTACGCACAAGACAGTTGCCCCGATCCTGACCGCCCAGTCTGCCGGACGGCCTGGACAGGTCAAGTTCGTTGACCTGTTCGTCACCGGATGCGTATGAATCCCTTCATCGGGGGCACGGGTGCCACGGGAGCGCGTCCGTCCTGGAACGCGGTAGCGTGGTGCGCTGGAGGACCCTGTACGGCGACGATCGACGGCGAGGACTGATGGCACAGACGACAGCCGCCGGGGGCCCTGACGAGCCCTCTGCCGACGGCCGGGGCGTGCCCGACTCGCCCGAGCTGTGGGGCGCCGCGGGCCTGGTGGGCGACGGCCGCTACCGGCTGACCGGGCGTCTCGGACGCGGCGGCATGGCCGAGGTCTTCGCGGCGGAGGACGTGCGCCTGGGGCGGACGGTGGCCGTCAAGCTGCTCCGCTCCGACCTCGCCGAGGACCCGGTGTCCAAGGCCCGCTTCACGCGCGAGGCGCAGTCGGTCGCCGGGCTCAACCACCATGCGGTGGTGGCGGTGTACGACTCGGGCGAGGACGTCACGCCGGGCGGCACCGTGCCCTACATCGTGATGGAACTCGTGGAGGGCCGCACGATCCGCGACCTGCTGGTGGGTTCCGACGAGCCGCCGCCGGTCGACCAGGCGCTCATCATCGTCTCGGGCGTGCTGGAGGCGCTGGCCTACAGCCACGCGCACGGCATCGTCCACCGGGACATCAAGCCGGCGAACGTGATCATCACCAACACCGGCGCGGTGAAGGTGATGGACTTCGGCATCGCGCGGGCGCTGCACGGCGCCTCGACCACGATGACGCAGACCGGCATGGTCATGGGCACCCCGCAGTACCTGTCGCCGGAACAGGCGCTCGGCAAGACGGTCGACACCCGCTCCGACCTGTACGCGACGGGCTGCCTGCTCTACGAACTCCTGGCGCTGAGGCCGCCGTTCACCGGTGAGACCCCGCTGTCGGTGGTCTACCAGCACGTCCAGGACGAGGCGCGCCCGCCCTCCGAGCTCAGCGACCGGGTGCCGCCGGAGCTGGACGGGCTGGTGCTGCACGCGCTGGCCAAGCAACCGGACGACCGCTTCCAGACCGCCGAGGAGATGCGCGGCGTCGTCCAGTACGCGCTGGCCATGCTGAGCGAGCGCGGCGGTCACACCGGCACCTGGAACACCGGTTACGTGCCCGTGGCGAACGCCGCCCCGACCGCGCCGATGGGCGTCCCCCCGCAGTACGGGCAGCAGCACCCGCACACCACCGCGGAGTTGCAGCCGCCCCTGCTGCTCGGCCCGCCCGGCGGTGACGGCGGCGGCCACGGCTACGACGACGGACGGCCCCCGCACGGCGGCGGGCGGTGGGTGAAGCCCGTGCTGTTCGTGATCGCGGCGGTGCTCGCGGTCGCGCTCGGCATCTACTTTGCCGTCTCCAAGACCGGCGACAAGACGCCCCCGGCGGAGAAGGTGACACCCACTCGGTCACAGCCGGAGAAGCCGACGTCGCAGCCGACCCAGGACGACTCGACGGGCGGTACGCAGGACAGCAGCGGCAGCGTCTCGGAGCAGCCCTCGTACACCCCGAGCCCCTCCTACACGCGGCCGACCTCGCAGGCCCCCTCGACCCCCGTGACGCCGACGCAGAAGCCGAGCACCCCGGCCACCTCCGCGCCGCCCACGCCGACGCCGACCGCGTCCGAGACCGGCGGCACCGAGGGGACCTCGGGGGACGTGTCCGGCGGCACGGCCGGCACCGAGGGCGCCGCGGACGGCGGCCTCACGGGCGGCTGACCGGCCGCCCACCGCCGGGTCAGCCCGTGAAGGCCTCCAGCACGGCCTCGTACGCCGCGGTCCACCAGACGACCAGGGCGGACGAGGCCGGGAAGAGGGGGTCGGTCCTGCGGTCGTCGAGGACGTAGCGCCAGCGCAGCATCCAGAAGTCGTTGAGCCGTTCCCACCACACCCGGTGCACGGCCGCGGCCAGTTCGTCCCCGGATACGCCCGCGGCGGCGCGGTAGGCCCGGGCGTACGCGCGGATCTTGTCGAGGTCCAGGGCGCCGCCGGGCTGCACGAAGAAGATCACGGCGGCCCGTACCGCCTCCTCGGCGCGCGGCTGCACGCCGAGCCGGTCCCAGTCGACGATGGCGACGGGTTCGTCCTCGCGGTAGAGCAGGTTGAGCGGGTGGAAGTCGCCGTGCACCCAGCCGGACACCGGGCCGGCCGCGTCGGGCGGGCGGCGGTGGGCGTGACGTTCCAGCAGGGCGCGGCGCTCCAGCAGCCGGTGCTCGGCCAGTTCGTCGAAGGTCTCGCGCGGGGCGCTGGCGCGCACCCGCCGCAGCAGCGCGGTGATCAGCGCGTAGGTCAGTTCGGGGTCGGCGCTGGCGTGCCGGCCCGGCTCGGGGGCGGGCTGCACCTGGGCCAGGGTGGTGTGGACGAGACCGAGCAAGGCGCCCAGGCGGCGGGAGTCGGCGGTGGTGAGTTCGCCGCCCTCGCGGTGCCGCCCCTCCACCCACGGGTAGAGCGCGAAGCAGCGGCCGCCGACCACGGCGACGGTACGGCCGTCGGCGTCGGGCACCGGGGAGGCGACGGGCAGGCCCACCTCGTCCAGCCGCTGAGTCGTCCGGTGCTGGCGGGCGATGACGGCGGAGTCGGCGGTGGCGCCGTCGACGTACAGCTTGAGGAAGTAGCGGCCGCTGGTGGTGGCCAGCCGGAATCCCCGGTTCAGTAGGCCCTGGGCAACGGGTTCGCAGGACAGCGGGGCGCCGGCGTCCGTGTATCGGCGCAGCAGGGTGTCCAGTGTCCCGGCGGAGGGCGGCGCCGTCGCCGAACTCCCGATCACCAGGCAGATGCTAGATCATTCCGGTGGTGGACTCGCGGGTCGAGACGTACGTACACATGGCCCGGCTCCCGGCTTGTATCGTTTTGACGATCTGTGCCGAAGAGCGCCCGCTGCGCCGTCGAAGGATGGAAGGCGCGTGCCGTCCCGAGGAACTGCACCGCCCAGCCCGCTTCGACGTCGTCCGCCTGGTAGGCCACGACCGTGCCGTCCACGCCCCATGAGCGGTCGGTGCGGATCAGCACGGAGCCGTCGGCGACGACGTGCCGGGCCACGGCGATGTACGGCAGGGCCCCCCGCGTCAGCGCCAGCCGCCCGTACCGGACCTTTCCCAGCAGCGCCAGCGCAGCGCGCCCCTCGAGTTCCATGGGAACCACCTTGCCGGGCCGGCCCCCCGCAGGCGCAGAGCACTCCGCCCCCACCTCCGGGGCCGATGGTCCCTGATGGGGCCATACCGCCTCAACCGGCCGAATCCGGCACCGGCAGCCCGAGCACGCGGTCGCGCAGCACCGGGAAGTCCGTCCGGGTCTTGGCCACCAGGCCGGGGTCGAGGTCGGCGGTGATGACCTCTTCGCCCGGTCCGGCCTCGGCGAGGACGGCGCCCCAGGGGTCGACGACGAGGCTGTGCCCGGCCAGCTCCACCCCGGCGTGGGTGCCCGCGGTGCCGCAGGCCACCACGTAGGCCTGCGACTCGATCGCGCGGGCACGGGCCAGCAGGGTCCAGTGCTCGCGGCGCCGCGCGGGCCAGCCGGCCGGGAGCAGGACGACGGTGGCGCCCGCGTCGACGAGCAGCCGGAACTGCTCGGGGAAACGCAGGTCGTAGCAGGTGGCCAGGCCCACGGGGACGCCCTGGACGTCGGTGGTGACGACGCGGTCGCCGCCGTGCATGAGCACGGCCTCGCCCTGGTCGAAGCCGAAGCGGTGGATCTTGCGGTAGGTCTCGCGCAGTTCGCCGTCGGGGGAGAAGAGCAGCGAGGTGTTGTACAGCGCGCCGTCGGGGGCGCGCTCGACGATCGAGCCCGCGTGCAGCCACACGCCCGCGTCGAGCGCGGCGGCGCTCATCACCTGCGCGGTGGGGCCCTGGAGCGGCTCGGCCTCTGGCTGGAAAAGATCGGCGGCGAAGGCGCCGACCGGCCACAGTTCGGGCAGGACGACCAGGTCCGACCCGGCTTGTCCGCGGACGAGCGACGCGACCCGTTCACGCCGGGCGTCCACCGCTTCGCCGGGGTCGACGTCGATCTGGAGCAGGGAAACGCGCACAGTACCACCGCCCATGAGTTCGGCATGTTCTTGCGGGCCTACGATCGTCACACGAAAGCACTCCCGTGGTGTCACTGCGCAGCGTAATTTAAGGCGCACACCACGACCGCGCCCGACCGTCGAGGGGTCCCGTGACCGGCACCGTCCACAGCCAGATCCAGCCGTACATCGACGCCTGGACCCACTCCATAGAATCCATAGCCGAGTTGGTCCGCCCCGTTCCGGCGGGCGCCTGGAACCGGCCGACCGAGTGCCCGTACTGGTCCGTGCGCGACATCGTGTCGCACGTGATCGGGTTCGAGTGCGAGCTGCTCGGCGATCCCCGGCCGATCCACACGCTCCCCAGCGACCTGCGGCACATGACCACGGAGCACGCCCGTTACGTGGAGGTGCCGGTCGACAAGCGACGGCACCACACCGCGCCCGAGGTCGTCGGCGAGCTCGACTACACGATCATCCGCCGGTCCCGGCAGCTGCGGAACGAGACCCGTGGCGCGCAGGACACCGTCCGCGGCCCCATGGGCAGGGAGATGACCCTCGAGGGGCTGCTGCAGTGGCGGGTCTTCGACGTGTGGGTGCACGAGCAGGACCTGCGCCGGGCGCTGGGCGAGCCCGGCAACCTCGACTCCCCGGGCGCGGTCGTCGCCCGGGACCACATCCTCTCCGAGCTGCCCAAGGTGGTCGCCGAGCGCGCGGGCGCCCCGGCGGGTTCCGCCGTGGTGTTCGACGTCCACGGCGAGCTGGAGTTCATGCGGACGGTCCGGGTCGACACCGACGGCCAGGGCACGATCGACGGCAGCGTCTCGCTCGGCCCCGCGGTCACGCTGACCCTGGACTGGGAGACCTTCGTCCGGCTGAGCTGCGGGCGTACGCGCGCGCACGCGGTGGAGGGCCGGCTGAAGACCGAGGGCGACCAGGCGCTGGCCGCCGCGATCCTGGCGAACATCGCCGTCACACAGTGACGCCGGGGGGAGCGTTCATGTCCCCGCGGGGACGTGGACGCTCTCGACGCGGCTGACGGCGATGCGCTGCCGCTCCAGCCGCGCCGCCCGGCCGCGCAGCCGCAGGATCTGGACCAGGCCCAGCGCCTGCAGGACGAACACGCTGCTCCACGCCACCCGGTAGTCGTCGCCGCTGGCGTCCAGCAGGACGCCGATGGCCAGCAGCGCGGCCATCGAGGCGGTGAACCCGCCGATGTTGACGATGCCGGAGGCCGTGCCGAAGCGCTCGGGCGGGTTTGCCGGGCGCGCGAAGTCGAAGCCGATCATCGACGCCGGGCCGCAGGTGCCCAGCACGACGCAGAGCAGCACGAGCAGCCACAGCGGGGCGTGGTCCGCGGGCCAGACCAGGACCACCGCCCACATCACCGCGGTCGCCCCGACGACGCCCAGGGTGAGCGGCATCCGGGCACCGTGGTGGCGGCCGATGATCTGCCCGAAGAGCATCCCGAAGACCATGTTGGCGATCACGACGACCGTCAGCAGGGTGCCGGCCGTCTCGCGGGACAGTCCCTGGGCCTCGACGAGGTACGGCAGGCCCCACAGCAGCAGGAAGACCATCCCGGAGAACTGGGTGGTGAAGTGCGTCCACATCCCCAGCCGGGTGCCGGGCTCCCGCCAGGCGGCGGCGATCTGCCGCTTCACGTAACCGCGTCCGGGGTGCTCCGCGGGCGCCGGCGCGAAGCCCTCGGGGTGGTCCTTCATGAAGGCCAGCACCAGGACGAGGACGAGCGCGCCGCCCAGCGCCGTGCCGACGAAGGTGGGGGTCCAGCCCGCGGAGTGCAGCAGCCGCGCGAGCAGCACGGTGCTCAGCAGGTTGCCCGCCACGCCGAACAGCGCGGCACCCTGCGCGATCATCGGCCCGCGGCGGGCCGGGAACCAGCGCGAGCCCAGCCGCAGCACGCTCACGAAGGTCATGGCGTCGCCGCAGCCCAGCACGGCGCGGGCGGCCAGGGCCGTGCCGTAGGTGTGGGAGAGGGCGAAGCCGAGCTGGCCCAGGGTGAACAGGACGATGCCGATGCTCAGCACCCTCTTGGTGCCGAGGCGGTCGACCATCAGGCCCACGGGTATCTGCATGCCCGCGTAGACCAGCACCTGCAGGATGGAGAAGGTGGACAGCGCCGAGGCGCCGATGTGGAAGCGCTCCGCGGCGTCGATCCCGGCGACGCCGAGGCTGGTGCGGTGCACGACCGCGACCGTGTAGACGAGGGTGCCGATGCTCCAGACCGCGACCGCCTTGGTGCCGCCGGGCGGTTCGCCGGCCGGGGTGGCGCTCGCTGCCATCACTCGCCCCTGGCCAGGTGCTTCACCCAGCTGACGTGCCGTTCGACCAGCGTGGCCGCCAGGGCGGCGTCCCCCGCGCGCAACGCGTGGAGGATCTCGGTGTGTTCGGCGACGTTCTTGGCGATCCGGCCCGGCTCCGCGTGCATCGTCGCCACCCCCATGCGCAGTTGACGGTCCCTCAACTGGTCGTACAGGTGCGCCAGGATGCGGTTGCCCGCGGCGCGCACGATCTCGGCGTGGAAGCAGCGGTCGGCCGCCGCGAAGGCGGCCAGGTCGCCCGTCGCTGCGTGCCCGCGCTGCTCGTCCAGCAGCTCCTCCAGGCGGGTCAGCAGCCGCTGTGGGGCAGGCACCACCTTCATCACCGCGTGGCGCTCCACGAGCAGCCGGGTCTCCACGACGTCCGCGATCTCCTGCGCGGAGACCGGCAGCACCAGGGCGCCCTTCTTCGGGTAGAGCTTCAGCAGGCCCTCGGCCTCCAGGCGCAGCAGCGCCTCGCGGACCGGGGTGCGCGAGACGCCCACGGCCTCGGCCAGCTCGCCCTCGCTCAGGAGGGTGCCGCCCTCGTAGCGGCGGTCGAGGACCGCCTGTTTGACGTGCGTGTAGACCCGCTCGGCGGCGGGCGGCTGCTTGGCGGCCGGCTCGGCGGTGGTGCCGGCGGTCGCGACGGGGCTCCGGGTCATGATGCGCACATCATAGATACAAGACGTATGCGCCAGCAGCCCACGTCCGGCATACGGACTGGTACGTGGGTCGCCGGGGCCCGGATCCGGACCGTCAGGATCCGGACCGACCCGGGCCCGTCCCCGCTCCCGTGTCCGGCCCCGGCGAGCCGCCGCTGCGCAGCCGGGCGACGTAGGCGGCGGCCTGGGTGCGCCGTTGCATCCCGAGCTTGGCGAGCAGGGAGGAGACGTAGTTCTTGACCGTCTTCTCCGCGAGGTGCAGCCGGTCGCCGATCTGCCGGTTGGTGAGGCCCTCGCCGATGAGGTCGAGGATCCGCTTCTCCTGGTCGGTCAGGTCGGCGAGGCGGCCCTCCTGGCGTTCCCCGCCGCCGCGCAGGCGCTCCAGGACGCGGGCGGTGGCGACCGGGTCCAGCAGTGACCGGCCGGCGGCGACGTCCCGTACGGCGCCGACCAGGTCGGTGGCGCGGATGTCCTTCAGCACGTAGCCCGACGCGCCCGCCATGATCGCGTCGAAGAGCGCCTCGTCGTCCGCGTAGGAGGTGAGCATCAGGCACGCGACGCCGGGCTGCGAGGAGCGGATCTCCCGGCACACCTCGACGCCGCTGCCGTCCGGCAGCCGGACGTCCAGCACCGCCACGTCGGGCCGCACGGCCGGGATCCTGGCCAGCGCCTCGGCGGCCGTGCCGGCCTCGCCGACGACCTCGATCCCGTCCTCGGCGGCGAGGAGCTCGTGCACCCCGCGCCGGACGACTTCGTGGTCGTCCAGTAGGAACACCGTGATTACCGACTTTTCGGTCACAACTTCAGCGTTGCACACGCGACCCGCGCCGACCTCTTACGAAGAATCGATCCTCGGGATACCGTGCCGTTGTCCCGGTGGCCTGCGAGAACGCCCATTTACTAGGAAATCCAAACAAAACCGCAGGTAGAACACCCTTCGCGCGAAAGCGGGAGGTGTGGGTAACGTTCACTTCGCAGGGCTGCCTGCCGGGTCGACCAACACTCCCGGCTCGGCCGTGCCGCACACACCCCGTGCGCCGCGACGAGTCGGGCAGGAGCCGCACTGGCCGCCGGCGGATCCCGGGGGCCGGACAGACGGAGGAGCAAGCGTGAGCGTGAAGAGCACTGCCGCGAAGCCCCGTACGCCCCGTACGGGCACGCGCGGTGGAGCGAAGCGCCGTGAGGGCGAGCCGGAGCTGGTGCAGCTCCTGACCCCCGAGGGCGAGCGCGTCCAGCACAGTGAGTACTCCATCGACCTGAGCCCCGAAGAGCTGCGCGGTCTGTACCGGGACATGGTCCTGACCCGCCGGTTCGACGCGGAGGCCACCTCCCTGCAGCGGCAGGGCGAGCTGGGTCTGTGGGCGTCGCTGCTGGGCCAGGAGGCCGCACAGATCGGCTCCGGGCGGGCCACCAGGCCGGACGACTACGTCTTCCCCACCTACCGCGAGCACGGCGTCGCCTGGTGCCGCGGGGTGGACCCGGTCAACCTGCTCGGCATGTTCCGCGGGGTGAACCACGGCGGCTGGGACCCGAACGAGAACAACTTCCACCTGTACACGATCGTGATCGGCTCCCAGACGCTGCACGCGACCGGCTACGCGATGGGCATCAGCAAGGACGGCGCGGATTCCGCCGTCATCGCCTACTTCGGCGACGGTGCCTCCAGCCAGGGCGACGTCGCGGAGGCCTTCACCTTCGCCGCCGTCTACAACGCCCCCGTGGTCTTCTTCTGCCAGAACAACCAGTGGGCGATCTCCGAGCCCACCGAGAAGCAGAGCCGCGTCCCGATCTACCAGCGCGCCGCCGGCTTCGGCTTCCCCGGCGTGCGGGTCGACGGCAACGACGTCCTCGCGGTCCTCGCGGTCACCCGTGCCGCCCTGGAGCACGCCCGCTCCGGCCAGGGACCGATGCTCGTCGAGGCCTTCACCTACCGCATGGGCGCCCACACCACGTCCGACGACCCCACCCGCTACCGCCTCGACGAGGAGCGGGAGCAGTGGGAGCACAAGGACCCGATCCTGCGGCTGCGCAGCTACCTGGAGAAGGACGGCATCGCCGACGAGGCCTTCTTCGCCGGTGTCGAGGAGGAGAGCGAGGCGCTCGGCAAGCGGGTCCGCGAGGCCGTGCGCGCCATGCCCGACCCCGACCCCATGTCGATCTTCGAGAACATCTACGCCGACGGCCACGCCCTCGTCGACGAGGAGCGCGCCCAGTTCGCGGAGTACCAGGCGTCCTTCGCCGACAGCACGGAGGGTCACTGACCATGGCAACGATGACCATCGCCAAGGCCCTCAACGAGGCACTGCGCAAGTCCCTGGAGACCGACCCCAAGGTCGTCCTCATGGGTGAGGACATCGGCAAGCTCGGCGGTGTCTTCCGGATCACCGACGGTCTGCACAAGGACTTCGGCGAGCAGCGGGTGATCGACACCCCGCTCGCGGAGTCCGGCATCGTCGGCACCGCGATCGGCCTGGCCCTGCGCGGCTACCGCCCCGTCGTGGAGATCCAGTTCGACGGCTTCGTCTTCCCCGCGTACGACCAGATCGTCACCCAGCTCGCCAAGATGCACGCGCGCGCCCTGGGCAAGATCAAGCTCCCGGTCGTCATCCGCATCCCCTACGGCGGTGGCATCGGCGCCGTCGAGCACCACAGCGAGTCGCCCGAGGCGTACTTCGCGCACACCGCCGGGCTCAAGGTCGTCTCCCCGTCGACCCCGCAGGACGCCTACTGGATGCTGCAGCAGGCGATCGACTCCGACGACCCGGTGATCTTCCTCGAGCCCAAGCGCCGTTACTGGGACAAGGGCGAGGTCGACACCGACGGCATCCCCGCGCCGCTGCACAAGGCCCGTACCGCCCGGGAGGGCACCGACCTCACCCTGGCCGCGTACGGCCCCATGGTGAAGGTCTGCCTGGAGGCGGCCGCCGCGGCCGCCGAGGAGGGCCGTAGCCTGGAGGTCGTGGACCTGCGGTCGCTGTCCCCGCTCGACTTCGACGCCGTCCAGGCGTCGGTGGAGAAGACCCGCCGCCTGGTCGTCGTGCACGAGGCGCCGGTGCAGCTCGGCATGGGCGCGGAGATCGCGGCCCGCATCACCGAGCGGTGCTTCTACCACCTGGAGGCCCCGGTGCTGAGGGTCGGCGGCTTCCACGCCCCGTACCCGCCGGCCCGGGTGGAGGAGGAGTACCTGCCCGGCCTGGACCGGGTGCTGGACGCCGTCGACCGATCGCTGGCGTTCTGAGGAGAGGGTTGTGACGACAGTGGCAGCACCGCAGCGCTTCCGTGAGTTCAAGATGCCGGACGTCGGCGAGGGACTCACCGAGGCCGAGATCCTCAAGTGGTACGTCAAGCCCGGCGACACCGTCACCGACGGCCAGGTGGTCTGCGAGGTGGAGACCGCCAAGGCCGCGGTCGAGCTTCCGATCCCGTTCGACGGGGTGGTGCACGAGCTGCGCTTCCCCGAGGGCGAGACCGTCGACGTCGGCACCGTGATCATCGCCGTCGACACCGGTGAGGGCGAGGGCGGCGAACCGGCCGCCGTGGCCGCACCGGAGCCGGCCGCCGCGCCGGCCCCCGCCGCGGAGCCGGCGCAGAAGCGCCAGCCCGTGCTGGTCGGCTACGGCGTCGCCGCCTCGTCGACCAAGCGCCGGGCGCGCAAGCAGCCCGCCGTGCCGGCGCAGACCGGGGCGCAACAGGCCGTCCAGGGCGAGCTCAACGGCCACGCCCCGGCGCCGGCCGCCGCAGCCCCGGCCCCGGCGGCTCACGCCGGGTTCGCCCCCGCCGAGGTCCGCCCGCTGGCCAAGCCGCCGGTGCGCAAGCTCGCCAAGGACCTGGGCGTGGACCTGGCCGCGGTCACCCCGACCGGGCCGCAGGGCACGATCACCCGTGAGGACGTCCAGAAGGCGGCGGCCCCCACCGCCGCGCCGGTCGCCCCCGCGCAGGTCACCGCCGCCCCGGTGGCGGTACCGGCTCCCGCCCTGGCACCCGCCGCGGGCGCGCTGGAGACCCGCGTCCCGATCAAGGGCGTCCGGAAGGCGACGGCCGCGGCCATGGTCGCCAGCGCCTTCACCGCGCCGCACGTGACCGAGTTCGTCACCTTCGACATCACCCGGACCATGCGGCTCGTGCAGGAGCTCAAGACCGACCCGGCCTTCGCCGGGCTCAAGGTCAGCCCGCTCCTGCTGGTCGCCAAGGCCCTGCTGGTCGCGATCCGCCGCAACCCGGAGGTCAACGCCGCCTGGGACGAGGCCAACCAGGAGATCGTCCACAAGGGCTACGTCAACCTGGGCATCGCCGCCGCCACCCCGCGCGGGCTGATCGTCCCCAACATCAAGGACGCCCAGGGCAAGACCCTGCCCGAACTGGCGTCCGCCCTCGGTGACCTGGTCGCCACGGCCCGTGAGGGCAAGACCTCACCGGCCGACATGCAGGGCGGCACGGTCACCATCACCAACGTCGGCGTCTTCGGCATCGACACCGGCACGCCCATCCTCAACCCCGGGGAGTCCGCGATCCTCGCCTTCGGCGCGGTCAAGGAGCTGCCCTGGGTCCACAAGGGCAAGGTCAAGCCCCGCCAGGTCACCACGCTCGCGCTCTCCTTCGACCACCGCCTGGTCGACGGCGAGCTCGGCTCCAAGGTCCTCGCCGACGTCGCGGCGGTCCTGGAGTACCCCAAGCGCCTGATCACCTGGGCCTGATCGGCCCCGGGCACGGCAACGGGAAGGGCCCGGACATTTGTGCGTCCGGGCCCTTCCCGCGCGTGTCGCCCCCACCCCGGTGGCGATCTGTGACGTCATACGGCCATGGCGGTATCCATCTCCGTGGTCCTGCTCCTGATCGTGATCACGCTCATCCTGCTCCGGGCGAAGTCGCTGAAGGTCTCCCACGCGATCCTCTGCGTCCTCCTCGGCTTCTGCCTCGCCGGCTCCAGTCTCGCCCCCACCATCCACTCCGGCCTCGTCGCCACCACGGACGTCGTGAGCGACCTGCGCCCCTGAGCCCCGCACCGCCGGACCTCGCGGCGGACCCCGCCGTCCGGGGCGGGCGTCACGGGGAAGGGCCCGGGCAAGCGGCTGCCCGGGCCCTTCCGCCGTCGAACCCGCCCCCGCTACTGCGGGAACGCGGCGAGCAGCGGGATCACCCGGGCGGAGGCCGCGGTGATGCCCTTGGTGCCGCCGGGCAGCAGCACGCCCGACTGTTCGTAGCTGCCCCCGGAGGCCAGGAGGTCGGCGTCGCCGTCCCGGTCGAGGTCGCGCAGACGGATGAACCAGCCGAACCCGGAGTACTCCGTGGCATCGCCGGGGACGCCCGCGGTCTGCAGGTTGAACCACTGGGAGCCGGTACCCGTCAGACCCTTCTTGCCGCCGCGCAGGACGTGCACGCCGCCCGCGTGCTTGGCGGTGCCGATCTTCTCCCCGGGCACACCGACCGCGAGGTCCGGGTAGCCGTCGCGGTTCGTGTCACCCGCGGAGACCGTGGAGCCGAACGCGTCGCCGCCGGTGGCGCCGGTGACGACACCGGCGGTGGCCTGGGTGAGGCGGTAGCCGGTGGTGGGGCCGCTGGAGCCGCCGCGCAGCACGAAGACGGCCCCGGCGCCCTTGTTGTACGGGTGGTCGCCGACCGCGAGGTCGCCGTAGCCGTTCTTGTCGAAGTCCGCGATCACGCCCGAGGGGCCGTAGTTCGGGGACGAGGTGTTGTACGTGGTGAACTTGCCCGCCTTGACGGTGGAACCGCCGCGCAGGAACCAGGCGACCGAGGTGGCCCGGTTGTTCCGGTAGCCCTGGCCGAGGACGTACAGGTCGGTGGCGGCGTCCTTGGTGACCTTCCCGGCGACGAGCCCGGCAGGTTCGAGCATGTTGCCCGCGCCCGGGGCCGGGGTGTGGCGGGTGACCTTGCCCGTGGTGCCGGACTTGGCGAAGCCGCCCCGGTAGATGTACACGGACTCGACGTCCGTGACGGCCAGATCGATCTTGCCGTCGCCGTTGAAGTCGCCGGTCGCGAGTGAGGCGCCGAACTCGTACCCGGCGTGGGGGGACTTGAGCGGTATGCGGGTGGCGGTGGACGACAGCCCCGACTTGGAGCCCCAGACGACGGTGACCGCGCCCGCGGCGGCGCGGCTGCCCACCTTCTCGGAGCCGTCGCCGACCGCGAGGTCGGCGTACCCGTCGCGGTTGAAGTCGGCGGTCGCCAGGGAGTCGCCGAACATGTCGGCGTAGCCTCCGCTGTCGCCCGCCGTGCCGGGGATGCCGGCGCTGCTCTGGGTGAAGGTCTTGACCTTGGTTCCGGGACCGCTGGCGGTCCCGTACGTGACGGTGACCGAACCGCTGCCGCCGGTGGCGAAGTCGCGGTAGCCGTCGCCGTTGAAGTCGTCGGCGTACTTGGCGGGTGCGGCGGCTGCGGTCCCCGCCGAGACGGTGAGCAGCCCTCCGGTCAGTGCGACGGCTGCGGCCGTCGCGGCGACCAGGCGGAGGTTCTTGCGCGTGGGCATACGAGCTCCTGCTGCGTGCGGGGCCTTTCGGCGGCCCGCGCCGGTCTGGATCGGCCGTCCGGACGGGGGAGCACGACGCGGCCGAACGCTGCGGTGCCCCTGGTCGTGCCGTGGCACGAGGGACGGTCGGTACAGGAGAGACGGTCCACCACGGGAAAAGGTTGTACCGGGCCCACGGCCGTGATCGCCCCTCGCGCGGGGTGGCACCCTTGCAGCATGAACGATTCGGCCTCCGCCTCCTCCCCCAAGCCCCGCCGTGCCCGTGTCCGTGCCCCCGAGCTGGTCGGGAAGGGCGGCTGGCTCAACACCGGCGGCAAGCAGCTGGATCTTTCCGACCTGCGGGGATCGATCGTGATCCTCGATTTCTGGACCTTCTGCTGCATCAACTGCCTGCACGTCCTCGACGAGCTGCGCGAGCTGGAGGAGAAGCACCGCGACACCGTGGTGATCGTCGGCGTCCACTCGCCGAAGTTCGTGCACGAGGCGGAACACCAGTCGGTCGTGGACGCCGTGGAGCGCTACGGGGTGCACCACCCGGTGCTGGACGATCCGGAGCTGGCCACCTGGAAGCAGTACGCCGTGCGGGCGTGGCCGACGCTGACCGTGATCGACCCGGAGGGCTACGTCGTGGCCCAGCACTCCGGGGAGGGGCACGCCCACGCGCTGGAGGCGCTGGTCACCGAGCTGGAGGCGGAGCACGCGGCGAAGGGGACGCTGCGCCGCGGGGACGGGCCGTACGTGCCGCCGGAGCCGGTGGCGACGGACCTGCGGTTCCCGGGGAAGGCGCTGCGGCTGCCGTCGGGGAACCTGCTGGTGTCGGACTCGACCCGGCACCAGCTGGTGGAGATGGAGCCGGACGGGGAGACCGTCGTGCGGCGGATCGGCGGGCCGGGGGACTTGAGCGAGCCGCAGGGGCTGACGCTGCTGCCGGACGGCACGGTGGTCGTCGCGGACACCGTGAACCACCGGCTGCGGACGTTCGACCCGGCGGGCGGGGCCCTGGAGACGGTGGCCGGCACCGGGAGGCAGTGGTGGCAGGGGTCGGCGACCTCGGGCCCGGCGCTGGGGACCGACCTGTCCTCGCCGTGGGACGTGGCGTGGTGGGACGGCAAGGTGTGGATCGCCATGGCGGGCGTCCACCAGCTGTGGACGTACGACCCGGCGGACGGGACGGTCGCCGTGGCGGCCGGGACGACGAACGAGGGGCTGGTCGACGGGCCGGCGGAGCAGGCGTGGTTCGCGCAGCCGTCGGGCCTGGCGGCGGCCGGCGAGCGGCTGTGGGTCGCGGACTCCGAGACGAGCGCGCTGCGCTGGGTGGAGCGGGCCGGTGACGGCGCGGGGTACGTGGTGCGCACCGCCGTCGGCACGGGGCTGTTCGACTTCGGTCACCGGGACGGTGCCGCGGAGCAGGCGCTGCTGCAGCATCCGCTGGGGGTGACCGCGCTGCCGGACGGGTCGGTCGCGGTCAGCGACACGTACAACCACGCGCTGCGCCGCTTCGATCCGGCGACCGGTGAGGTCGGCACGCTCGCGACGGACCTGCGGGAGCCGTCGGGCGCGGTGGTGGACGGCGCGGAGATCGTGGTGGTGGAGTCCGCCCGTCACCGGCTGACGCGGCTGCGCCTGCCGGAGGAGGCGGCGCGGGTCGAGGGTGCGGCGCACCGTACGCAGCGGCCCGCGACGGACGTGGCGCCGGGGCCGCTGCGGCTGGACGTGGTGTTCTCCGCCCCGGCCGGCCAGAAGCTCGACGAGCGCTACGGCCCCTCGACGCGGCTGCTGGTCAGCGCGACGCCGCCGGAGCTGCTGCTGGAGGGGGCCGGCAAGGGCACGGACCTCTTCCGGGACGTCGTCCTGAACGGGGACGTCGGCGAGGGGGTGCTCCACGTGTCGGCGATGGCCGCGTCGTGCGACGACGACCCGGACAACGAGTTCCCGGCCTGCCACGTGCACCAGCAGGACTGGGGTGTCCCCGTCCGGCTGACGGCCGAGGGGGACACCCGGCTCGCCCTGGTGCTCGCGGGGATGGACGCCTGACGCCCCCGCACGTCCGTCACACGTGCGGGTAGTTGCGGGCGCGCTCGTCCATCACCGGCATCGGTTCCACGACCCGGCGCTTCTTGAAGATGCTGACGTACGCGGCCAGGCCGATGACGCCGACCGCCATCATGATCAGTCCGACCAGGTCAAGGTTGACCCCCGCCATGTGCCAGTCGGTCGCGAAGGTGAGGATGGCCCCCACCGCGATCAGACCGATGCAACCGCCGATGCCCATGATGTCCGCCTCCGAACTGGGTTGGCACTACGGACTCGTAGAACCCGTGTACCCCGGGGCGGACGTCTCATGACCGGTCCCCGCCGGTGAAGTCCGCTCCCGGCGGGCGGACTTCACCGGCGGGGCCGCGGATCAGCCCTCCAGGAACGCCTTCAGGGCGCTGGCCAGCAGGTACGGGTCGTCGGCGCCGCACAGTTCGCGCGCGGAGTGCATCGAGAGGATCGGCACGCCGACGTCCACGGTCGTGATGCCGTGCCGGGCGGCGGTGATGGGGCCGATGGTGGTGCCGCAGGGCATGGCGTTGTTGGAGACGAAGGCCTGCCAGGGCACGCCGGCCCGCTCGCAGGCGGCGGCGAAGATGCCGCGGCCGGTGCCGTCGGTGGCGTAGCGCTGGCTGACGTTGACCTTGAGGATCGGGCCGCCGTTGGGCATCGGGCGGTGCGTCGGGTCGTGCTTCTCCGCGTAGTTGGGGTGGACGGCGTGGCCGGTGTCGGAGGAGGCGCACACGGTGCCGGCGAAGGCGCGGGCGCGGTCCTCGTAGCTGCCGCCGCGGGCGAAGACGGAGCGCTCCAGGACGTTGCCGAGCAGCGGGCCGACGGCGCCGGTGTCGGACTCGCTGCCGGTCTCCTCGTGGTCGAAGGCGGCCAGCACGGGGATGTACGGCAGGTCGGCCCCGGCGACGGCCGCCAGGGCGGCGGTGCCGGCGTGCACGGAGAGCAGGTTGTCGAGCCGGCCCGCGGCCAGGAACTCGCGGTCGCGGCCGAGGTAGGCGGGCGGCTGGACGTCGTGGGTCATCAGGTCCCAGCCGACGACGTCGGCGGCGGCCACGCCGCTCTCCTCCGCGAGGAACGCGATCAGGGCGCCCTCGTCGACCTCGCCGAGGCCCCAGACGGGCTGCATGTGGCGCTGCTTGTCGAGCTTGAGGCCCTCGGTGTTGACGGCGCGGTCGAGGTGGACGGCGAGCTGCGGCACCCGCAGCAGCGGCCGGTCGACGTGGACCAGCGTCGTCGTGCCGTCGCGCAGCACCAGCCGGCCGGACAGGCCCAGGTCGCGGTCGAGCCAGGTGTTGAGTAGGGCGCCGCCGTAGATCTCGACGGCGATCTGGCGCCACCCGAAGGAGCCCGAGTCGGGACGGGGCTTGACGCGCAGGTTGGTGGAGTCGGTGTGGGTGCCGACCACCCGGTAGGGGGTGGCGGGTCCGGCCCCCTCGGGCACGTACCAGGCGATGATCGCGCCACCCCGCAGCACGTACTTGCCGCCCGCCCCGGCGCCCCACGCCTCGGTCTCGGCCACCTGCTGGAATCCGGCCTTCTCCAGGCGCTCGGCGGCGCTCGCGACCGCGTGGTACTGGGACGGGCTGGCGGTGAGGAAGGCTGCGAGGTCGTCGGTGTGGCCGCGGCCGAAGTGGGGCTGAGGGTTCATGCTTCAAGCATAAGGAGGCGCGACGGCCCGCTCCTCGTGGGAGGAGCGGGCCGTCGTTGCCGTATCGGTCCCGGCCGGAACCGGTCAGGACCGGGTCAGAACGCCTCTTCCGGCAGGTCCATGACGTCGAGGGTGACGCCGTCGGCGACGGACCGCGCGACGGAGACCTGCGGCAGGATTTCGGCGGCGAAGTGCTTCGCGGCGGCGATCTTGCCGGTGTAGAAGGCGGTGTCCTTGGCGGAGGCGCCGGCGGCCAGCTTCCCGGCGGCGACGGCGGCGCCCTTGAGCAGCAGGTAGCCGACGACGACGTCGCCGGAGGCGAGCAGCAGGCGGGTGGTGTTCAGGCCCACCTTGTAGATGGACTTCACGTCCTGCTCGGTGGCGGCGAGGTCGGTGAGCATCTTGCCGACGATGGCCTCCAGGTCCACGGCGGCCTTGGCGAGCTGCTCGCGGGCGGCGGCCAGCTCGTCGCCACCGGTGGCCTCGGCGAGGAACTTCTTGATCTCCTCGGAGAGGGTGGTCAGCGCGGCGCCCTGGTTGCGGACGATCTTCCGGAAGAAGTAGTCCTGGCCCTGGATCGCCGTGGTGCCCTCGTAGAGGGTGTCGATCTTGGCGTCGCGGATGTACTGCTCGATCGGGTACTCCTGCAGGAAGCCGGAGCCGCCGAAGATCTGCAGGGACTGGGCGAGCTGCTCGTAGCCCTTCTCGGAGCCGTAGCCCTTGACGATCGGCAGGAGCAGGTCGTTGAGCGCCTCGAGGGCCTTGGCCTCCTCGCCGGCCGCCTCGGCGACGGCGATCGCGTCCTGGACGGAGGCGGTGTGGAGGACCAGGGCGCGCATGCCCTCGGCGTAGGCCTTCTGCGTCAGCAGGGAGCGGCGCACGTCGGGGTGGTGGGTGATGGTGACCTTGGGCGCGCTCTTGTCCATGAACTGCGCGAGGTCCGGGCCCTGCACGCGCTCCTTGGCGTACTCCAGCGCGTTGAGGTAGCCGGTGGAGAGGGTGGAGATCGCCTTCGTGCCGACCATCATGCGGGCGAACTCGATGATGCGGAACATCTGGCGGATGCCGTCGTGCTTGTCGCCGATGAGCCAGCCCTTGGCGGGGTGCTGGTCGCCGAAGGTCATCTCGCAGGTGTTGGAGGCCTTCAGGCCCATCTTGTGCTCGACGTTCGTGGCGTAGACGCCGTTGCGCTCGCCCAGCTCGCCGGTCTCGAAGTCGAAGAGGTACTTCGGGACGAGGAAGAGGGACAGGCCCTTGGTGCCGGGGCCGGCGCCCTCGGGGCGGGCGAGGACGTAGTGGAGGATGTTCTCCTCCATGTCGTGCTCGCCGGAGGTGATGAAGCGCTTCACGCCCTCGATGTGCCAGGAGCCGTCCTCCTGCTCGACGGCCTTCGTGCGGCCGGCGCCCACGTCCGATCCTGCGTCCGGCTCGGTGAGGACCATCGTGGAGCCCCAGGTCTTCTCGACCGCGATCCCGGCGATCTTCTTCTGGACCTCGTTGCCCTCCTCGAAGAGGATGCGGGCGAAGGCCGGGCCGGAGGAGTACATCCATATCGCCGGGTTGGAGCCGAGGATCAGCTCCGCGTACGACCAGATCAGGGACGGCGGGGCGGTGGTGCCGCCGATGCCCTCCGGCAGGCCCAGGCGCCAGTACTCGGAGTCCATGAAGGTCTTGTAGCTCTTCTTGAAGGAGTCCGGCACGGGGGCGGTGTTGGTCTCCGGGTCGAAGACCGGCGGGTTGCGGTCGGCGTCGGCGAAGGAGTCGGCGAGCTCGTTCTCCGCGAGGCGTGCGACCTCGGACAGGATGTCCTTGGCGGTCTCGACGTCCATCTCGGCGAACGGGCCGGTCCCGTACAGCTTGTCGCGTCCGAGGACCTCGAAGAGGTTGAACTCGATGTCGCGAAGGTTTGACTTGTAGTGGCCCATGGCGACGGCTCCGTCGGGGTCGGTCGGACGGCGGGAAGGGTTCGCAGTCCTCGCAGCTTTATCACTTACCAGTCGGTAATGATGCTACCCGCGGGTAATAAAAACAACCCCTATCCGGTCGGATGTGACGGAGGGCCTTCGACTTCTGGAGGAACGTCCGGCTCATGGCGCCGGAGTTCGTCCAGGGCCCCGAAGGCGGCGGCCGCGATCGGCACCGCCAGCAGCATCCCGAGGATGCCCGCCAGGCTCGCCCCCGCGGTGATCGCCAGCAGCACCAGCGCGGGGTGCATGTGCACCGTGCGGCTCTGCACGATCGGCTGCAGTACGTGCCCCTCCAGCACCTGCACCGCCAGCACCACCCCCAGGGCCCACACGCCGATCACCCACCCCCGGTCGGCGAGGGCGACGAGCACCGCCACCGCGCCGGAGATGAACGCCCCCAGGTACGGGATGTAGGCGCCGATGAAGACCAGCGCGGCCAAGCCCGGCGCCCCCGGCACCCGCAGGATCAGCAGGCCGATGCCGATGAGCGTGGCGTCGATCAGCGCGATCACCGTCGTGCCCCGCATGAAGCCCTGGACCGCCGCGAAGGCGCGGTGGGCGATCCGCTCCAGCAGGGGACCGGTGCCGCGCGGGGCGGCCTCGCGCAGCAGCACGGGGAACCGGGCGCCGTCGCGCAGGAAGAAGAAGGTCAGCAGCAGCGCCAGCACGGCGGTCGCGATGAGCTGTCCCACGATGCTGATGCCGGACACCACCCCGGAGGCGGCGCGGGCGCCGTACTTGGTGGCGAAGGACTTGAGGCTGTCGATGGTGTCGTTCAGCGAGGTCCCCGACGCGCCCAGGCGTGGCAGCAGTTTCCGGGCCGCGTCCTTGAGCGAGGCCACGATCTCGTCCCCGGTCTCCACCAGGCTGTGGACGACCACGAACCCCGCGGCCGCGACGAAGACCACCAGCGCCACGCAGGTCAGCGCCGCCGCCGCAGACCGCTGCACCTTGACGGCCCGCAGCCGCCGGTACAGCGGGCCCAGCAGGGCGCTGCCCAGCAGGGCCAGCAGGACGGGGGTGACGACCGCCGCGAAGGTGACGACCAGCCAGACGACGAGCGCGCCCACACCGGCCACCAGCAGCACGACGCCGCACCACGCGGCCGTCCGTCGCGCGGAGGCCGGCAGAAGGGGCGCGTCCACCCGGCCAGCCGATCACGGCCCCGGCCGTGTCCGCATGCCGGAAAGGGCGAACGGGTGGACCTTCCCGGTCGGATACGATATTGACGGTCCGTAGAGGAAATCCTCACCCACAGTAGCGACTTGGGAGCAGCCGGCAATGGCTCGACACCTCATCACCAGCGCCCTTCCGTACATCAACGGGATCAAGCACCTGGGCAACATGGTGGGGTCCATGCTCCCGGCCGACGTCTACTCCCGGTACCTGCGCCAGCGCGGCCACGAGGTGCTCTACATCTGCGCCACCGACGAGCACGGCACCCCGGCCGAGCTCGCAGCGCAGGAGGCCGGCCTGCCGGTCGACGCGTTCTGCGCGCAGCAGCACGACGCGCAGAAGGCGGTCTACGACGGCTTCGCGCTCTCCTTCGACTACTTCGGCCGCAGCTCCTCGCAGCAGAACCGCGAGATCACCCAGGCCATCGCGCGGGAGCTGAAGGAGAACGGCTTCATCGAGGAGCGCGCCATCCGCCAGGTCTACTCCCTGGACGACGAGCGCTTCCTGCCCGACCGCTACATCGTCGGCACCTGCCCGCACTGCGGCTACGACAAGGCACGCGGCGACCAGTGCGAGAACTGCACCCGTGTGCTGGACCCGACCGACCTGATCGAGCCGCGCTCCGCGATCAGCGGCAGCAGCCGGCTGGAGGTCCGCGAGACCAAGCACCTCTTCCTGCTGCAGTCCAAGCTCTCCCACGAGGTCGAGGCCTGGGTCGACGAGCACGGCAAGGACTGGCCGACGCTCGCCTCCTCCATCGCCCGCAAGTGGCTGACCGAGGGCCTGCAGGACCGCGCCATCACCCGCGACCTCGACTGGGGCGTGCCGGTGCCGGCCGACACCTGGCCGGACCTGGCGGCCGAGGGCAAGGTCTTCTACGTCTGGTTCGACGCGCCGATCGAGTACATCGGCGCCACCAAGGAGTGGTCGGACGCCGCGGGCGACGGCGAGACCCGCGACTGGCGCTCCTGGTGGTACGACGTCGACACCGACGTGCGCTACACCGAGTTCATGGCCAAGGACAACGTCCCCTTCCACACGGTGATGTTCCCGGCGACCCTGCTGGGCACCCGCGACAAGTGGAAGAAGGTCGACTACGTCAAGGCCTTCAACTGGCTGACCTACTACGGCGGCAAGTTCTCCACCTCGCAGCGGCGCGGCATCTTCACCGACGCCGCCCTGGAGATCCTGCCCGCCGACTACTGGCGCTACTTCCTGATCGCGAACGCGCCGGAGTCCGACGACACCTCCTTCACCTGGGAGCACTTCGCGGCCTCGGTCAACAAGGACCTCGCCGACACCCTCGGCAACTTCGTCAACCGCGTGCTGTCCTTCTCCCGCAAGCGCTTCGGCGACGAGGTGCCCGCGGGCAGGGAGGCCGGGGAGGCCGAGGAGCGCCTGGGCGCGCAGATCGCCGAGCTCCTCGCCGAGTACGAGCGGCACATGGAGGACCTGCAGTTCCGCAAGGCCGCGCAGGCGCTGCGCGCCCTGTGGAGCGCCGGAAACTCCTACCTGGAGGAGAAGGCCCCCTGGCTGGAGATCAAGACGGACGCCGACGGCGCCGCCCTGACCCTGCGCACCGCGATGAACCTGATCCACCTCTACGCGGTCGTCTCCGAGCCCTTCATCCCGGCCACGGCCGCCGCCATGCGCGGTGCCTTCGCCCTGACGGACGACACCGCGGCCTGGGTCGCCCCCGAGGAGGCCCGCGCGCTGGCCGCCGTCCCGGCCGGGACGGCCTTCACCGTCCCGCCGGTGCTCTTCGCGAAGATCACCGAGGAGGACCTGGACGCCTACCGCGAGCGCTTCGGCGGGGAGCCGGAGGCGGTCTGATGCCGACCACGGTCAGGGACAGGTCCCCGCTGGTGCTGATCCTGGCGGTGGGCCTGACCCTGGTGCTGGTGGTGGCCGGGGTGATCCTCGCGGTCTCGCTGACCGGCTCGGGCGACCGCCGCTCCGGTGCCGCCCCGGGCCGGGACGGGGCGTGCCGCGGCAGCAACGTCACGCTGGCGGAGGCCGCCGGGCGCTTCGGCCTGCGACTGCCCGACGACCCGCAGGACGTGCACTACCTCGCGCAGGGCGGCGGGCTGTCCGGCGCGCACGACCTCGAACTGAGCTTCCGCACCACCGCCACAGGCCTGGAGCGGTTCCTGTCCGCCTCCGGCTTCGGCGCGCTCGGCCCCGACGTGCAGGCCCTGCGGGTCGGCGAGCCCCCCGCCGACCCCTGCCGCCGCGCCGCCGGTGGCCTCACGCACGCCCGCTACGCCGGCGACCACGTGCCAGCCGGCGCGGACCACGGCGCCTACAGCCGCGGTGTCGCCGTCGACGACAGCGACCCGGCCCACCCGGTGGTCGCCCTCGTCGCCCTGGACGGCTGAGCGTCCGGCCGCGCGCCGCCTCCTTCGGCGGACGCACGAAGGGGCCCGTACCGACCGAGCACGCCGGAGGGCCCGGAACCGTACGGTTCCGGGCCCTCCGGCGTCACGGCGTGGTGCGGGCCGTCAGGCCTTCTTCTCCGGCGGCAGCCGCAGCGCGAGGTGGAGCTCCTTCAGCCGCGCCTCGTCGACCGTGCTCGGAGCGCCCATCAGGAGGTCCTGGGCGTTCTGGTTGAGCGGGAAGGCGATGGTCTCGCGGATGTTGGGCTCGTCCGCGAGCAGCATGACCATGCGGTCGACGCCCGGGGCGATGCCGCCGTGCGGCGGGGCGCCGAAGTGGAAGGCGCGGAGCATGCCGCCGAACTCGTGCTCGACGGTGTCGCGGTCGTAGCCGGCGATCTCGAAGGCCTTGTACATGATCGCGGGCTCGTGGTTCCGGATGGCGCCGGAGGACAGCTCGACACCGTTGCAGACGATGTCGTACTGCCAGGCGAGGATGTCCAGCGGGTCCTTGGTCTCCAGCGCCTCCAGGCCGCCCTGCGGCATGGAGAACGGGTTGTGGGAGAACTCGACCTGGCCGGTGTCCTCGTTCTTCTCGAACATCGGGAAGTCGACGATCCAGCAGAAGCGGAAGACGTCCTCCTCGAACTGGCCGGCCCGCTTCGCGGCCTCGACCCGGACGGCGCCCATGATCTTGGAGACCTCGTCGAACTCGCCCGCGCCGAAGAAGACCGCGTGGCCGGGCTTGGCGTCGACGGCGGCGAGCAGCGCCTTGACGTCGTCCTCGGTGAGGAACTTGGCGATCGGGCCGGTGAGGGTGAGGTCGTCGCCGACCCGGACCCAGGCCAGGCCCTTGGCGCCCTGCTCGACGGCGTAGTCGCCGAGGTTGTCGAAGAACTTGCGCGGCTGCTCGGCGGTGTCCGGCACCGGCAGGGCGCGGACGTGCTTGCCGGCGAAGGCCTTGAAGCCGGAGTCCGCGAAGACCGACGAGACGTCGACCAACTCCAGGCGGGCGCGCAGGTCCGGCTTGTCGTTGCCGTACTTGACCATCGACTCGCGGAACGGGATCCGCGGGAAGGGCGAGGTCACGTGGCGGCCGCCGCCGAACTCCTCGAAGAGGTCGGTCATGACCTTCTCGATGACCCCGAAGACGTCCTCCTGCTCGACGAAGCTCATCTCGACGTCGAGCTGGTAGAACTCGCCGGGCGAGCGGTCGGCGCGGCTGTCCTCGTCGCGGAAGCAGGGCGCGATCTGGAAGTAGCGGTCGAAGCCCGCGATCATCAGCAGCTGCTTGAACTGCTGCGGGGCCTGCGGCAGCGCGTAGAACGTGCCGGGGTGCACGCGGGAGGGCACGAGGAAGTCGCGGGCGCCCTCGGGCGAGGTCGCGGAGAGGATGGGGGTGGCCAGCTCGTTGAAGCCCAGCGCCGTCATCTCGCGGCGCAGGAAGCTGATCACCTGGGTGCGCAGCATGATGTTGCGGTGCATGCGGGCGCGGCGCAGGTCGAGGAAGCGGTTGGTGAGCCGCATCTCCTCGTTCGCGTTGTCCTCCGGGAAGACCGGGAACGGCAGCTGGTCGGCGGCGCCGAGCACCTCCAGCTCGGTGACCTCGACCTCGACCTCGCCGGTGGGCAGGTCGGGGTTGACGTTCTCCCCCGAACGGGCGACGACGCGTCCGTCGACGCGGAGCACCGACTCCTTGGACTGGTGGCTCAGGGCCTCGTACGCGGGCGAGCCCGGACGGGCGACGAGCTGGACCACCCCGTAGTGGTCCCGGAGATCGACGAACAGGATGCCGCCCAGATCCCGGCGATTGTGCAGCCAACCACTCAGGCGCACTTCCGCGTCTACGTCGGTGGCGCGCAGCTCACCGCAGGTGTGGGACCGGTACCGATGCATCGTTCATCCAAGTCGTCTGATTTCGGGGATGAGGCCTCCCCAGTCTACGGGGGTACGCGCGCCCGACCCCATTCGTATGAAAGCCGCGGAAAACCATAAACTATGCGAATGCGCATCGAGGACGTGCTGGCCGCGCTGGGCACGGGCGTCTGGCGCTGGGACAGCGCCACCGACATGGTGGAGCTCGACGCCGTGAGCGCCGGGCTGATAGGGCTTCCGCCCCAGCCGCAGAAGGTCCATTCGGGGGTGACCCGGGCCCGTTACCACGCCTCCGACTACGTGGACATGGCGGCGGCGGTCGCCCTGGCGATAGCCGAGGGCACCGCGTCGGAGTCGCTGCTGCGCGTGGTCCGGGAGGACGGACGGGTCGTCCGCACGGTGGTGGTGCGCACCTTCGGGCTCCCCTCCGCGGGCGGCCGGCCGGAGGAGGTCGTCGGCACGCTGCAGGAGGCCCCCGCGGTGCACGGTCTCCCCGGCGCGGGCACCGGCACCCGCCCCACCGCGGCGACCAGCGGCAGATACGCCCAGGA
>NZ_JARAVK010000580.1:0-961 GCF_033792765.1 Streptomyces sp. PA03-6a
GAGTTCGATGGCGGGGAGGGGGACCTCCTCGTACGGGATGCCGGCGAGCAGGTGGGCGATCATGTTGATGCGGGCCGCGCGCTTGTCGTCGCTGCCCACGACGTACCAGGGGGCCTCGGGGATGTCGGTGTGCACGAACATCTCGTCCTTGGCGCGGGAGTACGCCTCCCAGCGGGTGATGGACTCCAGGTCCATCCCCGACAGCTTCCAGCGCCGGGTCGGGTCCTCCAGGCGGGTCCGGAAACGTTGCTCCTGCACGGCGTCGCTGACCGAGAACCAGTACTTGCGCAGGATGATGCCGTCCTCGATCAGCAGCCGTTCGAAGATCGGGCACTGGTGCAGGAAGCGCACGTGCTCCTCGGGGGTGCAGAAGCCCATCACGTGCTCCACACCGGCGCGGTTGTACCAGCTCCGGTCGAACAGCACGATCTCCCCGCCGGCCGGCAGATGGTCGACGTAGCGCTGGAAGTACCACTGGGTGCGCTCGCGTTCGGTCGGCGCGGGGAGCGCCGCGATGCGCGCGATGCGGGGGTTGAGATGTTCCGTCACCCGCTTGATCGTGCTGCCCTTGCCGGCCGCGTCGCGTCCCTCGAAGACGATGACGAGCCGGTGCCCGCCGGCCCGCACCCACTCCTGCAGCTTGACCAACTCGACCTGCAGCCGCAGCAGTTCCCGCTCGTACATGCCGCGCGGCAGGCGGTCCTGGCGCTTCTTGTCACCCATGCCCCGGTGCCCTCGCTTCCGTAGGACGCCCACGGTACGGGTCCCCGGGCGGGCCCCGGGGGAGGCTCAGCCGAGCGGGCCGGTGCCGCCCGGGGCGCCGGCGGCGTGACCGGGGGCGGTCGCCGGGAACGGGAGCCAGGGGCCGCGGGCGTGACCGCGGCCGTGGGCGTGCGGGTGCGGAACGGTGGCGAAGGGGGGCGGCAGTTCGGCGTCCGCGCGCTGCGGGGCGGTCCGGGGG
>NZ_JARAVK010000581.1:0-950 GCF_033792765.1 Streptomyces sp. PA03-6a
AAAGAGGCGGGCCGCGTACTGCGGCGGCAGGGCTTGGGTGATCAGGCGCTGGCGGGCGTCGTCGGTGGAACCGGGGGCGGCGGTGAAGCCGAAGCGGGCGCGGGTGTCGATGACGATGCCGCCGGTGGTGGCCGCGGCCTGCTTCGCCTTCGCGCGGATCTGTGGCTGCCACCGCTGGCGGACCTCGCGCTCTATCCGGGCGGCCAGGTCGGCGCGGGGTCGCTTGATCTGGTCTTTGACATAGCGCTCCACGGTCCGCTGCGAGATCCCGAGCAACTGCGCAACCGCTTTGGTTCCCTTGAGTTGCTTGACCAGGTAACGCATCTGCGCCGGAGCCGACTTCGGGATCGCGCGGGTGAACGCGCCCTGCACGGCCTTGTCGAGGCTGTCCCCGAGCATTCCCACCAGCGGGGCTCCTTCCGGATAGTGGTGCTTGATCGTCTGTGCGGGCTGCTGGCGGCCGATCATGGCCCTGGATGACCGGGATGTGCCATCCGGGTAGTGATCGGCCGCCAGCGAGCCGTCTGTGCCGTCCTGAGGGGTGTCAGTAGCTGGTGGCCATGTCCACGAACCGGCTGTAGTGGCCCTGGAAGGCCGTGGTGATGGTCGCGGTGGGTCCGTTGCGGTGCTTGGCCACGATCAGGTCGGCCTCGCCGGAGCGGGGTGAGGTCTTGTCGTAGGCGTCCTCGCGGTGGAGCAGGATCACAATGTCGGCGTCCTGCTCGATGGAGCCGGACTCGCGCAGGTCGGAGACGGCCGGGGTCTTGTCGGCGCGTTGCTCGGGTCCGCGGTTGAGCTGGGACAGCGCCACGATCGGGATCTCCAGCTCCTTGGCGAGGAGCTTGAGGTTTCGGGAGATCTCGGAGACTTCCTGCTGGCGGCTCTCGGGCCGGCGGGCGGCGCCGGACTGCACCAGCTGCAGGTAGTCGGCCACGGCCAGCTTCAGGTCG
>NZ_JARAVK010000582.1:0-940 GCF_033792765.1 Streptomyces sp. PA03-6a
CGCACGTTCTGGGTGCGGTGCGCGGTGTGGGGTCGGACGGCGGGGTTCAACAGCCCGTCATGGAGGCGACTGGTCCGGAGGGCAGTGGTGTGGGGCCGGCCGTCAACGGCGACGACACCGCTGACACCGTCACCACGGTGTCCCCACACCCTGGTGCTGGTGCTGGTGCTGGTGCCGGGGGTGGTGACCACATCGCGCCGGTCCAGGACGTGGGCACTGCTGCCGGGCTTGCGGGTTTCGAGGCCACACCCGGCTCCCCCGGCGAGGCCGGCGGCCCTCCTGCAACGGCCGTGAGCGGTCCGGATGATGTGCGGACAGGCCAAGCCTCGGCAACAGTCACAGACCGCTTGAACAGCGGTACTACGGGTCCGGGCAGGACCGGCGCCATGCCCGCTGCCGCCTCTGCTGGCATGGATCAGAAACCGGCTGGGGATACCGCTACGCCAAGTGGCTTCCATGCTGGTGTTGGGAGCGGTGCGGTGTTGTCGTCACCGGTATCCGCCGCGCAGACGGGTGCCCCGGCACGTGCCGCGACCGCTGCCTACATGGGGTCGTCTGCTGTTGCGGGTGCCGGGACCCGAACTGAATCGGAGCGGCAGGAACCCGCACCGGCTGTACTTCCACCGGTTGTCGGCGGGGGTGTGCTGCCGCCGGTACCCGTGGGGGACGAAAACGCGGGGGCGCACGCTGCGGGCACCGTTGACACAGAGACGCCGAATCCGGCCCTGGCATCCGGCGGTGTTCCGCGTCCTGGGGCTGTCCGTGTGCCCGGCACGCCTGGTGAGGATGCCAGTGTTGCCGGTGCCGTGGTGGGCGACAGTGACGACGGGGCCACGGTGGTCGACGACGAGGCGACGGTGGCCGGCGGTGATGCCGATGACGCCACAGTGGTTGGTGAGGATGTGCCGGCTGGTGGGGCGGGAACGGAGCGGGGTAAGAG
>NZ_JARAVK010000583.1:0-939 GCF_033792765.1 Streptomyces sp. PA03-6a
GTCGTCCTCGTAGTGGGCTACTCGGACGATTCGACAACGCAGCGAGGTGCCGTGCCAGGCGCCGCTGGGCAGGCGGGACTTTGACGACACGGCCTAGCGGCGGTACCGCCCGCGGGACCGCATCGGCATGGCCCCGACCGTCCCGGCGCCCTGCTCCGTGCGCCGCCGTTGTCAGGCCTCCTGCGGTCGCATCAGTGCCAGGTCCTCGCCCCACGCGTCCAGCACGGCGCCGTGCCCGGCGCGGCGGGCCGCCGTCTCGACGCGCGCGAAGAGCTCCCGCTGCGCGGACACGTCTCCGGTCGCCGAGACGGTGTCCGCGGCGTCGAGCAGCATGCGGGCGTCCCAGCCGGGCAGGGGGAACCGGGCGAGTTCCCACTCCAGGTACTTGTTGTACGGGCGGGGGCGCCGGTCGAGGGCGAAGAGCAGTTCCAGCAGGAACCCGATGCTGTCGGCGGCGTCGAGCCGCGCCGCGAGCACGTGTCCGTCGCGGTCGTTCTTGAGCGAGCGGTAGAGGGAGTTGGCGTAGGCGTCGAGCCACCGGCCCGCGTCCCGGGACGCCTCGCCGGCGTCGAGCCGCGCCTTGGCGGCCACGATCCGGGCGATCCCGCCCCGGAGCCGGTCGAGCACGGTCCGGGCGCGCGCGAGGGCGTACCGCTCGAACCCCGGCATTCCGGCGGCGCGGAACTCCTCGAGGGAGACGATGACGAGGTCCAGCTCCGGTGTGCGGTACCCCGCGAAGCGCGTGAGGGCCGTCGTCGCGCCGTCGGCGACCACGACGTACAGGTCGTGGTCGGAGTGTTCGGTGGTCATGCCCTCGTGGGCCCGTGAGCCCTTGAGGACGAGTCCGACGACAGCCGGGTCCGCGGTCGCGAGTTCGACGAACGCTTCGTAGGTGAGGGGCTGCTGAGAGGTCACGCACGCTCTCCGGGGGGTGGGAGG
>NZ_JARAVK010000584.1:0-894 GCF_033792765.1 Streptomyces sp. PA03-6a
CGTTTATTGAGTTTGAGGGAGGGTCTGTGGGCTCGGAAATTGGTTATAGGAGCCGGGGGCTGCCCCACCGTACTGACCTGGGGCGGCCTGACCTGGGGCCTCCTGACCTGAGGCGCCGCCCACGGCCACGGGCTCCGCCTCAGGTCAGGACGCCCCAGGTCAGGACGCCCCAGGTCAGGACGGTGCGGGCACCCCAGCGGTCCGCTCGGCCGTCCGCAACCGGGCCGTACGGCTGCGGGCCATCGGTGCCCTCCCGGTCGGCGGGGCGCTGCTCGCCGGCGGACTGCAGCCGATGGCACCCATGGCCATGGCCCACGACGCCGGCGCCCCCAAGGGCGACGGCACCGCGAAGTCCGCCGAGGGCTACCGCAGCGCGGGCGAGGCCGTGTGCGACGTACTGGACGGCCTCTACCAGGCCCGCAACCCCACCGTGCACGGCACCGGCACCGGCACCGCGACCGGCAAAGCCAGGAACCACGCCCGGGGCGGGCTCCACGTCGGCGTCGAGGCGCAGGCCCCGCTCCCGGTCCGCGGCTCGCTCGACGTCTCGCCCGGAGGCACCCCGAGGGGCGCCGGCCCGAGCCCCGTACCGTCCCAGCGCGCGGCCCCGCAGCAGCCGTCGGGCGGGCTGCTCGGCGCGGTGGGCGACCTGCTGGGCCTGCGCGGCAAGCAGCCGTCGGCACGGGCACCGGCGCCGCGGCGGCCGGACGCCACCCCGTACGCGCCGCCCGCACCCCGCGCGGGCGGGTCCGCCCGCCGTAGCCGGCCCGATGTCCCCGCGCCGTCCGCGGGCGCCCCGCCCACCGGCATCCTGTCCGGCAACAAGATCGGCCCCGACTCGCTGCTGGACCTGGTCGTCCCCCGCCACCCTTCCGACGGCGGCATGGACGAACC
>NZ_JARAVK010000585.1:0-892 GCF_033792765.1 Streptomyces sp. PA03-6a
GCGCCTGGGGCGTGAAGCGGTTGTGCGCCGTGCTGGAGGTGGCCCGCTCCAGCTTCTACAAATGGCGGGCCGGCCGGGAGGCCCGCGACGCGCGTGAGCGGGCTGACGCCGCGCTCGCCGAGCGGATCAGAGCCGTGCATGCGGAGTGGGACGGCACCTACGGCCGGCCCCGGATTACCGCCGAGCTGCGCGACCAGGGCGAGCGCGTGAACCACAAGCGTGTCGGACGGGTCATGCGGAAGTTCGGCATCGCCGGGCTGCGGCTGCGCAAACGCCAGGTCACCACGGTGCCCGAAGCGTCCGCCACGCCGGTGCCGGACCTACTGGGGCGCGGCTTCACCGCGAGCGAGCCGAACATCAAGTACGTCGGCGACATCACGTACTTGCCGGTCGGCGACGGCGAGTTCCTGTATCTGGCGACGGTGATCGACTGCTTCTCGCGCCGCTTGGTGGGCTGGTCGATCGCCGACCACATGCGCACCTCGCTGGTCGCTGACGCGCTCCGGGCAGCCGCCCGGGTCCGCGGCAGCCTTGCCGGTGCCGTCTTCCACAGTGATCACGGAGCGCAATACACCTCTCGCCAATTCGACGATGTATGCGCCGAGTTGGGCGTGCGACAGTCCATGGGCGCGGTCGGCACGAGCGCGGACAATGCACTCGCCGAGAGCTTCAACGCGGCCCTCAAACGTGAGACGCTCCGTGGCGCCCGCCGCTTCGACGGGGTCCGCGCCTGCCGCCTGGCAGTCTTCCGCTGGACCACCCGCTACAACACCCGCCGACGACACTCGGCGAACGGACAACAGTCACCGATCGCCTACGAGAGGCAGTCAGCTACCCTGACACTCGCCGCATAACAACACGAACAGGTGTCCATCCCACAGGGACAAGGCCC
>NZ_JARAVK010000586.1:0-890 GCF_033792765.1 Streptomyces sp. PA03-6a
GCACATCGTGGCCACGCAGGACGCCACCCCGGCCGCCCCCAACCACGAGTTCGTCATCGTGTCGCGGGCCGCCCTGGCGAAGGTCGCGCCCGGGACGAAAGAGCCGGCACACGGGCCGTCGACGCTGTATGCGACGGGCACCGGCATCGACGCGAAGGCGCTGCGCGCCGTCGTCGCCAAGACCGCGCCCAAGGCGCAGGTCACGCTGCGCACCGAACAACGCGCCTCCTACGGCACGACCTCGGCCCTGCAGTCGGGCGCACGGCACGTGTACCTCGCCGCCGTCGCCGCGGGCGCCGGCTACAGCGTGCTGGCGTTGCTGCTGTCGCTGCTGCACAACGCTCCGCAGCGCAAGGCGCTGCTGGCCCGGCTGCGGACGATGGGCATGACCGGTCGTCAGCGGCAGTGGCTGGCGGTGCTGGAGATGCTGCCGCAGGTCCTGCTGGGAGCCCTGGGCGGTGTGCTGGTGAGCGTGGCCACCGTGCCGCTGGTACGCCCGGGCGTGGACCTGGTGGCACTGGCCTTCACGGTCCGCACGCCCGCCACGGACCTGTCGGGCGCCGTGCTGCACACCGACGCGGCGTCGCTGCTGCTGCCCGCCGCAGGGCTGGTGCTGCTGGCCTGTGTGGTGCTGGCCGTCCAGGCCTGGCTGACCGGGCGACGGGGAGAAGGAACCGAACTCCGGATGGGGGAACGATCATGACTCAGAACACGTCCGGCACCGCCGAGCGCGACAACGTCACACTGGCGGACCTGGAGCGACGCGTCACCGAGAGCCGGGAGCAGCCCGCCTACGGGCATGACGCGCTGATCGTCTGCGACCGGCTGGTGCGGATCTTCACCGCCCAGGGCGTGGAGGTCCAGGCCCTGCAGGGACTGGACCTGCTGGT
>NZ_JARAVK010000587.1:0-888 GCF_033792765.1 Streptomyces sp. PA03-6a
TGCGTGGGTCGGCGCTCCAGGGCCGTGCCCGGGCGTCCGGCCGCGGCGAGGTGTCGCGGCGACCGGGGTCTCCCGGAGCGACGCCGAGGGGTGGCCGGGACCGGTGACGGTGCTGCGTCGCCGGAGCGGTGAACCTCCGCGGCGTCAGCCGCAGTCCATCGCACGGACGGGTTCCGGCACGGCGAGGCGCGGCGGCGGCGACGGTGATGCCGCACGTCGACCGCCTGCTTGCCCCGTCGGCTTGTGCGATCGCGTACCGGCCGATGGGACGGCGCGGGCGGCCTCGGTGCCGGGTACCGCCGAACGGAAGCAGGCGATGGGGACGCCGCCGGGGCTCCCGGGCGATGAGCCCCGGCGGTCGGCCGCGGGCTGCCGCGGTGACGGCGCGTGCGCGAACCAGGGTTCGGGCCTGCGGACGGGTCCGGTCAGGCCCGGGGTCCTCGGTACCGGGGGTTCCCCGCGCGGTGCGTCCTCGCCGCGACGCGCTCAGGGCAGGGGCGCCACGTAGACCCAGGCGCCGTCGTGGCGGACGAAGCGGCTGTTCTCCTGCATCGCGTCGTGCTCGCCGCGCAGGCTGTAGTGCGCGCGGAAGGCGACGGTGCCCTCGCTGTGGAAGGCGCTGCCGTCGGTCGTGGCGAGGATCTCCAGCCGCTCCCAGCGCAGGTGGTGGTCGAGGTCCAGCTCCGCGGGCCGGGTCTCCGGGTGCCAGGTGCGCAATACGTACGCCGCGTCGTGTACCGCGTAGGCGCTGTAGCGGGAGCGCATCAGGGCCTCGGCGGTGGGGGCGGCGGCGTGGCCGGAGTGGTAGCGGCCGCAGCAGTCGCCGTACGTGGCGGGCAGCCCGCAGGGGCAGGGCGTGCCGGGGGAGTGCGGCACGCCCTGCCCCTG
>NZ_JARAVK010000588.1:0-885 GCF_033792765.1 Streptomyces sp. PA03-6a
GAGCCTGTGCCGGCCGCCCTCGAGGAGGCGCTTGCCCCCGCCGCGCACACCGGGCCGGTGGGTTGGGCCGGGGGGTGTGCGCGGATTCGTCTCGCGCCCTTCGGGCGCACAGCGCCGGCTGCGGACGGGAGGGTGGGGGCCCGGCCTTGTCTGCGGTGTGCGGGTCGGTGGGTGGCCGGGGTTCAGGCACCGGAGCAGGGCCGGTTGTTCGTACGGTTGCGGTCTCGTTGCCGTCCGCGAGTGCAGACGGCCTGCGACGACGCCCACCCTTCGTGGGCGGCGCGCCCGCCGTAAACCCGCGTCTGCGGGTGCTTCCCCGACATCGGGCCCTCTTTCAACGGCTATGACGCTGAAAGCGAGCCCGATCCCCGTCAGCTCAAAGATCGGGCCCTGTTTCGACGTCCATACCGCCGAAACAGAGCCCGATCTCCCGCCGACCGCCCGGCAGCACCCCGAATCACCCGCGGACGCGGGTCACGGCGGGCGCGCCCACCACCGGAAGCAGGCGTGGAAGCGGCCATCTATACCCGCGCACGGCGACGAGACCGACACCGCCGGAAAGGTGACCCGCTCCGGCGTCTGAACCCCAGCCACCCACGCACCCGCACACTGCCGAGCGGCCCCGGACCGCCACCCGCCCATCCGCAGCCAGCCGCTGTGCGGCCGAAGGGCGCGAGACGGCGAGAGAGCCGGACAACCGGCAGGGCGCCACCAACCACCCGTGGCGTACCAAGGTCTGCGGTCCGCACCCACTGGTAGACGCACTGCTCGCGGACCTCGAGTTCGCTAGGTGTATTGACCACGAGCGTTGTTGACACCTGCTGGGTCTTGATCACGGCGAAGACCTCCGGTGTGGTGGAGCTGTCTAGGACTGCACCGCACCGG
>NZ_JARAVK010000589.1:0-879 GCF_033792765.1 Streptomyces sp. PA03-6a
CTCGTGGGCCAGGTCCTGCTCGGTGGCGTCGACACGCCACTGGTGCTGGTTCATCGCACTCTGCGGACGCCCGACGTGCACGTTCAGGTGCGCGTCGGAGGCCTTTCCGGTGACCCGCTCCAGCGTCACGTGCAGGACACTGCCGTCGCCCAGCACCTCACCGGGACGGTTGAAGACCCTCTCCACACCGGACACCGCACGGTCCCACAGGGCATCCACTTCCGGCTGCGTCAGGCCTTCGTCGGCCAGACGCACCTTCACCGTCAGATCCGTGACCGAACGGTCTCCGAGCTCGAACCTGCGCACGTCATAACCCGCGCGGACCTCGTACCGCGGCGCATGGGCGCCACCACCCCGCGGCGTCGACACCGGGTCCACCCACGAGTGCTTCACCGTGTCCGGCGCCGCCGCACCACGCGCCGCATCCCAACCCGCGTCCAGCGTCAGATCCACCCGCCCGACACTCACACCCGAGCTGCGCAGGACGTCATCGACCGCGCCCGACGGCGCGGAAACCGCCCGCGCCGACACCCCAGCGGGGTCGTCCAGAACCGGGAACGACTTGTCCCCGCTCGCCAGGCGCACCGTCACCGTCTCCGCACCGGAGCCGTGGACGACGGCGTGCCGCACGTCCTGCTGGATCCGCTCAAGCGTGTCCAGAAGACCATCCGGCGGGAAACGCCTGTTCAGCGCCTCAAGCAGGCTGGACTCCGAGACGCCCAGTTCATGCGCCAGATTCGTGAAGTTCTCATCCTCGTTGTTCCAGCCCGACCTGGCGTTGCCCGGCCCCACGTGAATGGAGTGGTCCGCCGTCAGAATGGACGGCCCGTGGGCGTCGATCAGATCCTGGGCCGCCCTCGAACGGGCGGTCAGGTGGAA
>NZ_JARAVK010000058.1:0-43201 GCF_033792765.1 Streptomyces sp. PA03-6a
GGGTGGCCTGCGGGTGGCGGGGGCGGTGGGCCCACCAGGTGATACACCGTCACAGCGGTTGACCCGGGGAGCCGCCGGGGCGTTTCGGGTGCGTGACGCGGCCGAAACCCGCCCTTGTGCGCTTGTGCATGACTCTGAATACTCCCGTGTGCGCAGCACTTGTCAGGGGCACGCCACCCCCACAGTACGGCGGCGCCCTCGCTGCGCCTCACCGGCCCGCGCTACGCGGGTCAACTTCCGTTCCCCCACAGGAGGAAAACGCGTGAGGATCAAGCGCACCACCCACACCCCCGTCCCGAGACGTGCACGGCTGATCGCCGTGGCGTCCGGTCTGCTGGCGGCCACCGCGCTCACCCTGCCCGCCGCCCAGGCCGCTCCCGCGCCCAAGGCCTCCCCCGAGGCCGCGGCCGCGCTCACCACGTCCCTTGGCACCGCCTCCACCGCCGGTTCGTACTACGACGCCAAGGCCAAGACCATGGTCGTCAACGTCACGAACGACAAGGCGGCCCAGGCCGTCAGCGCGGCCGGCGCGGTCCCGAAGTTCGTGGCGCACAGCACCGCCCAGCTGGAGAAGGCCGGGAAGGCCACCCTCGCCGCGGACATCGCGGGCACCTCGTGGGTCGTCGACCCGAAGTCCAACCGCCTGGAGGTCACCGCCGACAGCACGGTCACCGGCGCCGAACTCGCCACGCTGCAGAAGGCCACCGCCTCCTACGGCGACGCGGTCACCTTCCGGCGCACGGCCGGCACCTTCAAGCGGCTGATCGCCGGCGGCGACGCCATCTACGGCGGCGGTTACCGCTGCTCGCTCGGCTTCAACGTGCGCAGCGGCAGCACCAACTACTTCCTGACCGCCGGGCACTGCGGTGAGGTCGCGTCCACCTGGTACTCCAACTCCAGCCAGTCCACCGTGCTGGGCTCGAACGTCAGCTACAGCTTCCCGACCAACGACTACGCGCTGGTCCGGTACAGCAACACCTCCGTGACCAAGAGCGGCACGGCCGGCAACACCGACATCACCAGCGCCGGCAACGCCTTCGTGGGCCAGGCCGTGCTGCGTGACGGCTCCACCACCGGCATCCACAGCGGTTCGGTCACCGGCCTCAACGCCACCGTCAACTACGGCGGCGGCGACGTGGTCTACCAGATGATCCGCACCAACGTGTGCGCCGAGGGCGGCGACTCCGGCGGCGCGCTGTACACCTCCGGCGGCATCGCGCTGGGTCTGACCTCCGGTGGCAGCGGCAACTGCAGCACCGGCGGGACGACCTTCTTCCAGCCGGTGACGGAGGCGCTCAGCGTCTACGGCGTCAGCGTCTTCTGACCCTCCGGGAGGTCCACGCCCTCCCTTCCGTCACGGACGTGCCCGGCGGCCCCACGGCCGCCGGGCACGTCCCGTACGGCCCTCTTGTCCGCCGGGGCCGATCGTCGCAATACTCCGCGAGGCACCGCATAACCGCGTAGGGGGAACATATGAGGAACAAGCGCACCACTGCGCGCGGCGGCCCCGCCTAAGGCGCAGCGCTGCGCGGAGCGGCGCTCCTCGGCCTGGCGGCCGAATCGGCGGACGTCGAGGGCAGTGCCTGGGCGGTCGACCCGACGAGCGGCGCGCTGGTCATCGCCACCGACGACACCGTCCCGCGCAGCGGGCTCACCGCGTTGAGACGGGCCGCCGGACGGTACGGCGGCACGGTCCGCTTCGAGCGCGTCGGGGGCTCCTTCGCACGGATGGCCGCCGGTGGCGACGCCGTCCACGGCGGCGGCTTCCGCTGCTCGGTCGGCTTCAACGTCCGCGCCGCGGGCACCTGCTACTTCCTGACCGCCGGTCACTGCGGGCGCGCCGCCACGACCTGGTACGGCGATCCCGCCCGGACCAGGACGCTGGGCACCACCACCGGCTTCAGCTTCCCGTACGACGACTACGCCCTGGTCCGCTACACCGGCTCCGTCGCGCGGCCGGGCAAGGTCGGACGGCAGGACATCGAGAAGGCCGCGCGGGCCCGCGTCGGGGAGGCGGTGAAGCGGGACGGCTCCACCACGGGCGTCCGCAGCGGCACGGTCACCGGGCTCGGCTACACCGTCAACTACGGCGACGGCGACATCGTCCGCGGCCTGATCCGTACCGACCTCTGCGCCGAACCCGGCGACTCCGGCGGCCCGTTGTACGACGGGACCAAGGCCCTCGGGCTGCTGTCCGGAGGCAGCGGCGACTGCACCGAGGGGGGCGCCACCTTCTTCCAGCCGCTGCCCGCGGTCCTCACCGCGTACGGGGTCGGCGTGTACTGAGCCATCCCCGGCCGCCCCGGTCACCCCGCGAAGCGCACCTCCCGGGCGGCGGCCTCCGGCACCGCGAACGCCAGCAGCCGGGCGCCCTCGGCCGCGACCGCCTCCCGCGCCCCGGCGTCCAGCGGCGCGTACGGCTGGACGTGGAGCACGGCCGCGTCGCGGGAGGCCTGGATCCGCCACAGCCCGTGGACGAAGCCGTCGTGGAGGAAGAAGCCGCGGTTGCTGCCGCTGCCGGGCAGCGGCAGCCCGGCGTAGGGGTTGCGCAGCATGATCCGCGTCCGGTCGGCGTGCGACAGGGCGATGTTGTCGTACTGCGGCAGGAACCGGGGCGGTGCCTTCGTCCCGGGGTCGGGGAAGGGCGCGTCCGGCACGTCGTACAACGCGGTGCCCCTCTCGTCGCGGTAGACCCGCAGCCCCGGGCGGAGCCGTTCCAGGACCGCGCGGAGCCCGGTCAGCCCCGACCATACGGCGACGTCCCCGGCCGACGCGGGGCCGAAGGCGGCGAGGTAGCGCAGGACGGCCGCGTCCGGCGCGGAGCCGGCCGCGAGGTCGACGTCCCGGCCGAGCCACCGGTCGGCGGGGGTCTGCAGGGCCGCGCCCGAGGTGCGCCACAGGCCGCGCGGCGGCGGCTGCACGGTCGGCACCCGGGCCGTGACGGCCAGGCTGAGCGGCAGCCGCTCGCGGTCCGGCCAGCGTTCCCGCAGGGCGTCCCCGAGCCTGCTCGGGGACAGCGGGCCGTCCTCGAGGAGCGCCCGGCCGGCCCCGGCCACCTCCGCCAGGTCCAGCCCCGCCAGCTGGCGCCGGAACTGCCCGAGCAGGCGCCGTTCGAGCACGTCCTGCACCACAGGGCGCAGTGCCATGCAGTCCCGTGCCGTCACCAGGTGCACCGTCCACCGCAGCAGTGACATCCGCACCGCCCGCCGGTCCGCGAGCATCCCGGACAGCTCCTCCGGCGCGAAGTCCTCGATCCGGGACCACAGGGCGACGTACGGGTCCTGCGGCTCCTGCGCCTGCAGTCCCACCAGGGCCTCGACCATCTCCTCAGCACCGGTGCGCACCCGCCCCAGCAGCGACTGCCGGGCCAGGAGGGAACGGTTGAGCGTCCGGCGGTCCAGGACGGTGCCTTCGGGGATGGTCTCCATGGGCGGCACGGTAGGGCGGAATGCGGTCAGGAACCGTCCGCGACGGCTGCCAGACTGGTGCCGTGCTGGAAACCTCCGCCCGACTGCTGCGCCTGTTGTCCCTGCTCCAGTCCCGGCGCGACTGGACCGGACCCGAACTCGCCGGACGCCTCGAGGTCACCGCCCGGACGGTGCGCCGTGACGTGGAGCGCCTGCGAGTCCTGGGCTACCCCGTGCACGCCACCCCCGGCACCGCCGGGGGCTACCGGCTCGGCGCGGGCGCCGCGCTGCCCCCGCTGCTGCTCGACGACGAGGAGGCGATCGCGGTCGCGCTCTGCCTGCGCACCGGCGCCGGGGGCAGCGTCGAGGGCATCGAGGAGACCTCGCTGCGCGCGCTGGCCAAACTGGAACAGGTGCTGCCCTCCCGGCTGCGCCGCCGGGCGCAGGCCATGGAGGCCGTCGCGGTCGCCCGGCCCGCGACCGTGCCGGGCGCCGTCGCCCAGGACGTGCTGACCGCGATCGGCGCCGCGTGCCGCGACCACGAACGGCTGCGCTTCGACTACCGGGCGCACGGCGGCACCGCCAGCCGCCGCACGGTGGAGCCGCACGGCCTGGTCCACCACGGCCGCCGCTGGTACCTGCTCGCCTGGGACACCGACCGGCAGGACTGGCGCACCTTCCGCGTGGACCGGATGGACCCCAAGTCCCCGGCCGGCCCCCGCTTCACGCCCCGGCGGCCTCCGGCGGACGCCGCGTCGTACGTCGCCCGCGGCGTCACCTCCCGGGCCTACCGCCACCAGGCCGTCGTGGTCGTGCACGCCCCCGCCGAGGCCGTGGCCGAGTACGCCGGTTACGCGACCGTGGAGTCCACCGGGCCGGACAGCTGCGTGCTGCGCACCGGTTCCGAGTCTCTCGACGCGCTCGCCGTCTACATCGGCATGATCGGCGTCGACTTCGAGGTGCGGGAGCCCCCTGAGCTGGCCGAACGGCTGCGGGTCGTCGCGGACCGCCTCGCCCGGGCGGCGGGTGCGCCGCGGTAGGCCGGCACCGGGTCCGTAACCGGGCATCCCGGCCCGTATCCGGCGGGTTACCCGCGAGGTACCGTGGAAGTACTGCGATTCCGGACCCCAGGGGGCCGTGATGGTCGTCGAGTTGATTGCCGCCGTGCTCTCGGCAGGAGCGTTGTACTTCGTCGCCGGGGCCCGTGTGGTGCAGCAGTTCGAGCGGGGCGTGGTGTTCCGGCTCGGCCGGGTCAGGGGCGGGGTGCGGAACCCGGGATTCACCATGATCGTCCCGATCGTCGACCGGATGCGGAAGGTGAACCTGCAGATCGTGACGATGCCGGTGCCCGCCCAGGAGGGCATCACCCGCGACAACGTCACGGTCAAGGTGGACGCGGTGGTCTACTTCAAGGTCGTCCACGCGGCCGACGCGATCATCAACGTCGAGGACTACCGCTTCGCCGTCTCGCAGATGGCGCAGACCTCGCTGCGCTCGATCATCGGCAAGAGCGACCTGGACGACCTGCTCTCCAACCGCGAGAAGCTCAACCAGGGGCTGGAGCTGATGATCGACAGCCCGGCCATCGGCTGGGGCGTGCAGATCGACCGCGTCGAGATCAAGGACGTCTCGCTGCCGGAGACGATGAAGCGCTCGATGGCCCGCCAGGCCGAGTCCGAGCGGGAGCGCCGGGCGCGGATCATCAACGCGGACGCCGAGTTCCAGGCCTCCAAGAAGCTCGCCGACGCCGCGGCGGTCATGAGCGACACCCCCGCCGCGCTCCAGCTCCGCCTGCTGCAGACGGTCGTCGCCGTCGCCGCGGAGAAGAACTCCACCCTGGTCCTGCCCTTCCCGGTGGAGCTGCTGCGCTTCCTCGAGCGCGCCCAGCCGGCGCCCTACCCGGCCGTCGGACAGCAGCCGGCCCCCGGACCCCCGGTGGCGGCCGCTCCTCCGCCCGGACCCCCGGTGGCGGCCGCGCCTCCCCCCGGGCCCGCACCGCGGGCCGCCGCGGCCGACGCGCCGGCTGCCGGTGAGCCGCTGGTGGAGCCCGCCGAGGAGCTCCCCGCCGACCTGCGCGAGGCCCTCTGCGCGGACCCGCTGCTGGACACCGTCCGGCCGCAGCGGCCCTCCGACGTCAGCTGAGCCCGCCCTCCGCCTGCGGCACGTCCGGCCGCCACACGTACGGAACGGTCACCGCCACCGGCAGCAGCCCCAGCCGGGCCAGGATCGGGGCGCTGTCCGGGGAGGCGTCGACCTGCACGAAGCGGTGACCCGCCGCGACCGCCAGCCGGGCCCGGTGCGCCACCGTCGCCCGGTAGGCGCCCCGCCCCCGCCACTGCGGCAGGGTGGAGCCGCCCCACAGCGACACGAAGTCGGTGCCCTCGTGGAAACGGGCCCAGCCGGCGCAGACCACCGTGCCGTCGGCGGTCTCGGCGACGACCACCGCGCAGGGGTCGCCGGGCCCCGACACCTCGCTCTCCAGCATCCCCGGCAGCCAGTCGTGGGGCACGCCCCAGACCGTCTCCTCCATCTCCCGGATGCGCTCGAAGTCCGCCCGTGAGCTGACCTCCCGCAGCGCGAGGCCCTCCGGCAGCACCGGGGCGGCCGTCAGCGCCTGCGCCTCGCCGACCAGCACCGTCTCCGGTTCCTCCGGCACGAAGCCGGCCGCGACCAGCCGGTCCGGCAGTCCCACGGGCAGGTCGTGCGCGTGGTACTTCCACTCCACCGGCATGCCCAGCGCGGCGTAGTGGTCCCGCTGCCGGGCGATCAGGGCGTCCAGCCCGGGCCCGTCCAGCCCGCCGAGGTCGCGGTAGTCGAGGAACCCCGCCTCCCCGTGCCGGTAGGTCTTGCGCAGCAGCGGGCCGTCGCGTTCCACCGACTCGTACCGCGAGAGGTCGGCGGGCACACGGGCGCGCAACTGCCGGTCGTAGGCGGCGCGGTACTCCAGCGCCACGAGGGAGGGGTCGAAAGTGCTCATCGGGCGGATTCCACCACAACCACGACCCCTGGCGCGAGCGGATGGGCCGTGGTGAACGCGACGGGGCGGGGCTGCGTATGTCAGACGGAACGACGCTTCCCCCTTGCGCCCGACGATCCGGCCTGTATCCCCCCACAGGAGGTCACGAGTTGAAGCACAAACAGATAGCCAAGCGGAAGATCGTGTTCGTTGCGGCCGGTGCCGCCGCCATCGCGGCAGCGGCCGTACTGCTGCCCAACGCCAACGCGTCGCAGTCCGCCGCGCAGGGCCCGCAGGCCCCCTCGCCGAAGCGGCTCACCGCCGCGGCCGCCGCGGAACTCGCCGCGCGGCTCGGCTCGCAGTTCGGTCCGTCCATCGCGGGGGCGTACTACGACGCGGCGAGCAGGCGGCTCGTGGTGAACGTGGTCGCCGGGTACGGCGACGACGTGGCCGCGCAGGCCGCGCAGGCCGGCGCCGCGACCCGGACGGTCGACAACAGTGCCGCCGAACTGAGCGCCGCCGCCCAGACCTTGAAGCAGCGCGCCACGATCCCCGGCACCGCCTGGGCCGTCGACCCCCGGACCAACCGGATCCTGGTCACCGCGGACCGCACCGTCACCGGCGGCAAGTGGGACACCCTGGAGTCCACCGTGCGGTCCCTGGGCGGCGGCATGGCCCGGATCCACAAGTCCGCGGGCGAGTTCAAGCCCCTGGTGGCCGGCGGGGACGCCATCTTCGCCGACGGGGCGCGCTGTTCGCTGGGCTTCAACGTCGTCAAGGACGGCGCCCCCGCCTTCCTCACCGCTGGCCACTGCGGGGTCGCGTTCGCGAACTGGTCGGACAGCCAGGGCGGGACGCCCGTCGCGACCGTACGGCAGGCGACCTTCCCGGGTGACGGCGACTTCGCCCTCGTGACGTACGACGACCCGGGCACCCAGGCGCCCAGCCAGGTGAACCTCGGCGACGGCCGTGCCCTGGCGATCAACGGGGCCGCGGAGGCGGCCGTGGGCCAGGAGGTGTTCCGGATGGGCAGCACCACCGGGCTGCACGGGGGCACGGTCCTCGGGCTCGACGCGACGGTCAACTACCCGGAGGGCACCGTCACCGGGCTGATACAGACCGACGTCTGCGCCGAGCCGGGCGACAGCGGGGGCGCGCTGTTCAGCCGCGACGGGAGCGCGATCGGCCTCACCTCCGGCGGCAGCGGGGACTGCCAGGCGGGCGGGGAGACCTTCTTCCAGCCGGTGACCACGGCGCTGGCCGCGGTCGGGGCGGAACTCGGCTGACGTCCACGTGGTGCGGGCGGGCCGCCGGATCCAGCGGATCCGGCGGCCGGGGGGTCAGCTGAACCGGCGGTGCAGCGGGAAGGCCGTCACCGTCGCGCCGACGTGCACGGCCCGATGTGCCGGGCGGGGCGCCCGGGCCTCCTCGTGCAGGCCGACCAGCAGGGCCGCCAGCCGGTGCCGGAAGTCGTCCCAGACCTCGGCGTCCTCGTCCTGCGGGTCCCGCAGGGGCCGTGCGCCGCACGGCGGTTCCACCAGACCGGCGGCCGCGAGGCGGCGCAGGTGGCTCATCATGCGCACCCGGCCGGGGTGCGTCACGGGTCTGGAGGTGGTGTCGGTCGCCGTCATGGCGGTCAGTAAATCGTGCCGTCCCCTTGGCTTCGCAACCCCTGAGTAGCCACCGGGGTGACGCGCGCGTGACACGGGTTGACGCACGGGACGTGGGAGCACCCATGTGACACCGGGACGTGACGAATCTCGCACCGATGCGGTGTTTGGGCCGTCCGGGAGGACGCGTACCCTCACACCCCTCCCGAGCCGCAGCCGCCCGCCCCCGAGCTCGCGCACGAGGTGGGCGTGCCACCGCCGCCGCTGTGCCAGTGGTTGACGCCGTAGAGGCTCTCGGCCTCGTCGTGGTGGGCGAGCAGCCCGGACTCCCTGGCGAAGTGCGGGACGGCCGGCCGCAGCGCCGGTCCGCCGTGCAGGGCGACCGCCAGGAGGACCGATTCGGGTGAGGCCCTGCGGGTGCGCGGGCACGGGAAACGCTCCTGGGCCCGCCGCAGGACCCGGCGGCCGGCCCGGGTGCGCCGCGGCACCCTCCACAGGGCGAGGGCGGCGGCCACCGTGAGGGCGGGGACGGCCGCCCGGAACGGGGAGCTCCAGGCCGTCAGGGCGCCGGACACCAGCTCCGCGGCCGCGGTCGGTACGGCCGCGCACAGCAGCACACGGGCCGTACGCCGGCGCCGGTCGTCCCGGATCAGCCCCGCGTCGGCCAGTCGCCCGCGCAATACGTCCAGTTCGCGCCGTACCGGCCGCGACGTGGCGACGGTGTTCACCCCCGCCGGCCGGTACAGGGCCTGGTAGACGGCCAGTTGCAGCGGCTGCGAGAGCCCGTGCAGCGGCCCGGAGATGCGCGCGGTGCGGTGCGCGCCGGCGCCCACCGTGCCGCGCAGATGCAGCGCGACCAACGCGACGACCACCGCGCCGCGGCGCCCGTCGCGCAGGTAGGCCGCCTCGTGGGGGTCCGTCAGCTCGTACGCCGCGACGCGCGGTGCGCGCAGCAGCACCCCCGCCGTGACGAGCAGCACCACCTCGGCCACCGGATATGTCCATGCGAGCCATGACATGTCGCACCACCCCCTGTGGTCGGTGTGCCCGCGGGCGCGGCGATGACGCGCAGTTTGAGGAAGGCCGGAGCTTTTCGGCGTAGCGTGGCCGCCGTGACGGACCTGGTGGCACGGACTTGTGACCGCATCGACCGGCTCGACGCCCGGATCAAGGCGTTCGTACGGGAGCCGGACCGGCGGGGCCGGCTGGCGGCGGAGGCGGCCGCGGCACCGCCGGGCGTGCTGTCCGGGGTGATGGTGGGCGTCAAGGACATCGTCCGGATCGACGGGATGGACACCAGGGCCGGGTCCGCGGTGCCGCCGGAGGTGCTGGCCGGGCCGCAGGCACCGCTGGTGGACCTGTTGCGGGCGGCAGGGGCGCTGGTCGCGGGGAAGACGGTGACGGCCGAGTTCGCGGTGACCGCGCCGGGGCCGACCCGCAATCCGCACAACACCGCCCACACACCCGGTGGTTCGAGCAGCGGATCGGCGGCCGCGGTGGCGGCGGGCATGGTGCCGCTGGCGGTCGGGACGCAGACCGTCGGCTCGGTGGTCCGGCCCGCGGCCTACTGCGGGGTGGTGGGCTTCAAGCCGACCTTCGGGCGCGTCCCGGTGGACGGGGTGATCGCCAACGCCCCGAGCTTCGACACGGTCGGGGTGCTCGCCGCGGACGTCGCGACGGCGACGCGCGGCGCGTCCGTCCTGTGCGACGACTGGCGGGAGCCGGCGGCCGGCGATGGCCGGCCGGTGCTCGGCATACCCGTCGGCCCGTACCTGGACCGCGCGGGGACGGAGGCGCGGGAGGCCTTCGCGGCGCGGGCCAAGCGGCTGGAGGCGGCGGGCTGGACCGTGCGCGAGGTGCCGCTGATGCCGGGCCCGGGTGAGTTCGAGGCGGTCGTACGGCAGTTGTACGTCATGAACCGCTACGAGGTGGCCCGTACGCACGCCGACTGGTTCCCCCGGCACGGCCGGCTGTACCGCGAGCAGACGGTCGCCGCCATCCGCGAGGGCCAGGCCGTCGGCCGCGACGACTACGAGCGGGCCGTGGGCGAGCGCCGGGTCTTCCGCGAGCGGCTGCTGGCGGCCATGGGGGAGGTCGACGTCTGGCTGGCGCCGTCCGCCACCGGCCCCGCCCCGTTCGGCCTGGGCAGCACCGGCGACTCGGTGATGTGCCTGCCGTGGAGCAACGCGGGCTTCCCCGCGGTGAGTCTGCCCGCCGGGTACGCCGCGAACGGCCTGCCGCTCGGTCTGCAGGTCGTCGGGCGCCCCGGCGAGGACGAGGAACTGCTGCGGTGGGCCGCGGAGTTCGCCCCGGTCGTCATGCCTCGGTGAAGACCAGGTCCTCGACCGGGACGGTCATCCGTACGGTGTGGTCGCCGGTCACCTCGACGACGTGGTGCAGTCCCCGCACCTGCGCGCGCGGGGTGTCCGAGGACAGGATCCGGTAGGTGTCGGCCGCCCCGGCCAGGTAGGCGCGGAAGGCGGCGAGGGAGGGCTCGCCGAGCGCGAGGTAGTCGAAGAGCCGCCGGAAGAGCTTGGGGACGAGCACCACGTCGTCGGTGAGCGAGGAGAGCCCGGTGACCTTCGCGCCGCTGGTGCTCACGTCGCCGGGCCACAGCCCCCTGCCCGCCTCGCGGGCCTGCCGGGCGACGTCGGTCAGCTCCCGGCGCAGGTCCTCGTAGAGGTTGCTGTAGAAGGTCGGGTAGGCCAGGCCCTCGGCGACCAGGTGGTGGTTGACGGTGGCGCGCAGCAGCGGCACGCCGACCGTGACCTCCTGGCCGCTCTTCGTGCCCTCCGGCGGCGCGCCCCGGCCGGCCAGGGCGACGCAGCGGCCGTGCACGTCGACCCCGCCGGTGAGGATCCAGCCGGGGACGCTCTCGGGGCTGGCGGCGACGACCCGCTCGCCGCCTGGCTCGCGCTCCACGGCGGTGAAGCCGAGCCACCGCAGCAGTTCGTCCCGGGCCGCGTGGGCGAAGGGCAGCGGCTGGTGGGCCGGGGCGGAGGTGGGCCCGTAGTGGGTCTCCAGCGCGTCGACGGCGTCCAGGCGCAGCTTGCCCCGGCAGGAGTTGGTGAGGTCGAGCCCGAGCCCGCCCCTGACGCGGTTCCAGTCGGGGTGACGGGTGGGGGTGAAGCCCACGGTGTCCCCGTCCGGTTCGGTGTTCTTTATCTGGAAAGAGCCCTTGACCAGCAGCATCGGCATGGCGACTCCCCATCGGGGTGTGAGCGTCGGTGACGTCGTGTGCATGAAACCATGCGGAGGGTGGCGGAGGACAGGGATCCGGCGTGTCTTCGTACACATGTTCGACAAGTGGTCTATGGTGGGTGGCGGAGGGTCCGGAAGGGGGGAGACGTGAGCGGTCGGAGGTGCGTATGCCGGGATTCACGCACCTGCACACCGTCTCCGGCTTCTCGCTGCGGTACGGGGCCTCGCACCCCGAGCGGCTCGCCGAGCGCGCCGCCGAACGGGGGATGGACGCGCTGGCGCTGACCGACCGGGACACGGTGGCCGGCGTGGTGCGCTTCGCCAAGGCGTGCGCGCGGGCCGGGGTGCGGCCGCTGTTCGGCGCCTCCCTGGCGGTGCCGGCGGCGTACGCGGGGGAGGGCGCCGCCCCCCAGGCCGGTCCGCCGGCCGCCCGCCGGCGCACCCCGGTGCGCGGCGGGGCCTTCGTGCCGGAGGCGACCGACCGGGCGGTCTTCCTCGCCCGGGACCGCCGCGGCTGGGGCGCGCTGTGCCGGCTGGTCAGCGCCGCCCACACCGACGGCGGCATCGGCTGGGAGGACCTGGGGCGGGAAGGGCTGTACGTGTTGCTCGGCGCGGACTCCGAGGTCGGCCGCGCCCTGGCGGCCGGACGCCCCGACCGGGCCGCCAGGCTGCTGCGCCCCTGGCGCGAGGTGTACGGGGACGCGCTGCGCCTGGAGGCCGTGCACCACGGCCGCACCGGCACCGGGTCCGGCTCGCTGCGGCTCGCCGCCCGCACCGTCGGCTTCGCCGTCGAGCAGGGCGTCGTCCCGGTGCTGACCAACGCCGTCCGCTACGCCGACCCCGGTCAGGGGGAGGTGGCCGACGTCCTGGACTCGGCGCGCCGGCTGGTGCCGATCGACGTGCGCGACGCGGGGAGCCTGGACAGCGGGGAGCGCTGGCTGAAGGACGCCGGGGACATGGCACGCACCGCCGAGCGGGTCATGGAGGCGGCCGGGTTCGCCCGCGGCGACGCCCACCGGCTGCTGCGGGCCACCGAGGAGACCGCCGCGGGCTGCGCCGTCGACCCGGAGGAGGACCTGGGGCTCGGGCAGGTGCACTTCCCCGAGCCGCAGCTCGTCGGCGCGGGCGCCCGCACCGCCGACCGCGTGCTGCGCTCGCGCTGCGCGGCCGGGATGGTCCGCGAGGGCCACGACCGGGAGCCGAGGTACTGGGCGCGGCTCGACCACGAGCTGCGGATCATCGAGGGGCTCGGCTTCGCCTCGTACTTCCTCACCGTCGGCCAGGTGGTCGCCGACGTGCGGGAGATGGGCATCCGGGTCGCCGCGCGCGGCTCGGGCGCCGGATCGCTCGTCAACCACCTGCTGGGCATCGCGGCCGCCGACCCCGTCGAGCACGACCTGCTCATGGAACGCTTCCTGTCCGGCAGGCGCGCCTCGCTGCCCGACATCGACATCGACGTGGAGTCGGCCCGCCGGCTGGAGGTCTACCGGCGCATCCTGGACCGCTTCGGCGGCGAGCGGGTCGCCACCGTCGCCATGCCCGAGACCTACCGCGTCCGGCACGCCGTGCGCGACGTGGGCACCGCCCTCGGGATGGACCCGGAGCGGACCGACCGGCTGGCCAAGGCCTTCCCGCACATCCGGGCCCGCGACGCGCGGGCCGCGCTCGCCGAGCTGCCCGAGCTGCGGCAGGTGGCGGGGGAGGACCACGGCCGGCTGTGGGAGCTGGTCGAGGCGCTGGACGCGCTGCCGCGCGGGGTCGCCATGCACCCCTGCGGGGTGCTGCTGTCGGACGCAGGGCTGCTGGAGCGCACACCGGTCGTGCCGACCAGCGGCGAGGGCTTCCCCATGGCGCAGTTCGACAAGGACGACGTCGAGGACCTCGGGCTGCTCAAGCTCGACGTGCTCGGGGTGCGCATGCAGTCCGCGATGGCGCACGCCCTGGACGAGGTGGAACGCACCGGCGGCGGCCGGATCGACCTGGACCGCATCCCGCAGGGCGACCCCGCGACGTACGAACTGGTGCGGTCCGCCGAGACGCTGGGCTGCTTCCAGATCGAGTCCCCGGGCCAGCGCGACCTGGTGGGACGGCTGCAGCCGGCCACCTTCCACGACCTGGTCGTGGACATCTCCCTGTTCCGCCCCGGGCCGGTCGCCGCCGACATGGTGCGGCCCTTCATCGACGCCCGGCACGGCCGCAAGCCCGTCCACTACCCGCACCCCGACCTGGAGCCCGTGCTGCGCGAGACCCACGGGGTGGTCGTCTTCCACGAGCAGCTCATCGACATCATGAGCGTCATGACCGGCTGCGACCGGGGGTTCGCCGACGAGGCGCGGCGCGCGCTGTCGGACGAGGCCCGGCAGGGACGGCTGCGGGCCTGGTTCGCGGACGCGGCCCGGGGGCGCGGCTACTCCCGCGAGGTCATCCGGCGCACCTGGGAGATCGTCTCGGCCTTCGGCGCGTACGGCTTCTGCAAGGCGCACGCCGTCGCCTTCGCCGTGCCGACCTACCAGTCCGCCTGGCTCAAGGCGCACCATCCGGCGGCCTTCTACGCCGGGGTGCTCACCCACGACCCCGGGATGTACCCCAAGCGGCTGCTGCTCGCGGACGCGCGGCGGCGCGGGGTGCCGGTGCTGCCGCTGGACGTCAACCGGTCGGGCGCGGCCTATCGAATCGAACTGGTGTCCGGTGAGGGGGGTGGCGAGGTGGGTGAGGAGGTGTGGGGGCTGCGGCTCGCGCTCTCCGAGGTGCACGGCATCAGCGAGGCCGAGGTCGCCCGGATCACCGCCGGACAGCCCTACTCCTCCCTCCAGGACCTGTGGGAGCGCGCCCGCCCCGGCCGCGCCGCCGCCGAACGCCTGGTCCAGGTCGGCGCGCTGGACCCCTTCGGGGGCAACCGCCGCGACATGCTGCTCCAGGTCGCCGAGGTGCACCGGCAGGGCCGGGCCTCCGCGTACGACGGCCAGCTCACCCTGACCGGAGGGGAGGGCGAGCCGGCGTTCGCGCCGGCCGGCCTGCCCGACATGGACGACGGCGAGCGGCTCGGCGCCGAACTCGGCGTCCTCGGCATGGACGCCTCCCGCCACCTGATGGACGACCACCTCGCCTTCCTTGAGGAGCTGGGCGCGATCCCGGCGAACCGGCTGCGCGAGGTGCGGCACGGCGAGACCGTGCTGGTCGCCGGGGCCAAGGCGGCCACGCAGACCCCGCCCATCCGCTCCGGGCGCCGGGTCATCTTCACCACCCTCGACGACGGCACCGGCCTGGTCGACCTCGCCTTCTTCGACGACAGCCACGAGGCCTGCGCCCACACCGTCTTCCACTCCTGGCTGCTGCTGGTCCGCGGGGTGGTCCAGCGCCGCGGACCGCAGAGCCTGTCCGTCGTCGGCGCCGCCGCCTGGAACCTGGCCGAACTGGTCGAACTGCGCAGGGAGGGCGGTCTGGAGGCGGTCGCGGCACGCCTGGCCGAGACCCCGGGCGAGCCCCCCGGCCTGCCCGCACCCCCGCCCGGGGGCCGCCGGGTCCGGATGTCCACCGGGTACGAGATGCACCCCTGGGCCGATCTGCGGCCCGCGGGCGAGGGCGTCCCCACCGGCCGCAAGCTGTGGCACTCCAGTCCGGGGAGCGCGGGGCGATGAACAGCCGACCGGAGACCTCGCACGTGCTGTACGTGCACTTCCACGCCGCCGAGGCGCTGTACGAGCAACTCCTCGGGCTGCTCGGCGGCTTCACCCCCGTCGTCCAGGCGCTCCCGCCCGACGCCGCGCTCGCCGACGTCCGCGGGGCGCTGCGTTACTTCGGGCGCGACGCCGCGGAACTGGCCACGCTGCTGCGGGTGCGGCTGCTCGCGCTCCACGGTGTGGACTGCACGATCGGCGTCGGCCCGAACCCGCTGCTCGCCCGGATGGCGGCGCAGGGCGGACCGGAGGGCGCGGTGCGCGCCGCCCCCACCGACCCCGCGGCCGTGGCGGCCTTCCTCGCCGACCGCCCGGTGGCGGCGCTGCACGGCGTCGGCCCGGCGACGGCACGGCAGTTGGGCACGTACGGCCTGGACACCGTCGGGCGCGTCGCGGCCGCGCCCCTGAGCACCCTGCAGCGGATCCTGGGCGCCGCGGCGGGCCGCAGGACGCACGAGCGGGCCCGCGGCATCGACCCGGCCCCGGTCGTCCCGAACGCCCCCGCCCGGTCGGCCGGCGCCGAGCGCCGCTTCGGCCACGACGAGCTGGACCCGGTGCGGCACCGTCGTGCCCTGCTGTCGCTCACCGAGGAACTGGGCTCCTCGCTGCGCGCGTCGGGCCGGGTCGCGCGCTCGCTGACCCTCACCGTCCGCTACGCCGACCGCTCCACGACCACCCGCACCCGCGGGCTGCCCGAGCCGACCGGCCACGGCACCGCCCTCGCCGAGGCCGCGTACCGGCTCTACGAGGGGCTGGGGCTGCAGCGTGCCCGGGTGCGCGGCCTCGCGTTGCGCGCGGAGGGGCTGACGGACGCCGGTCTCGCGACGCTGCAGCTCAGCCTGGACCCGGGGGACGAGAAGGCGCGCCGGATCGAGGCGGTCGCGGACCGGGCGCGGGCCCGCTTCGGCCCGCGGGCGCTGATGCCCGCGGCACTGTCGGGGGCGGCCTGACGGTCCATTATCACATCGACGTGAAGCCGGCGTGATGAATTCTTTACCCACCGGTAGCTAGCGACGTTTGTTACTCCTCCGTAAATTGACGGAAGCTCAGCACTCTGGTGATCCGGATCACAGGCTGCACGGGAGCCAGTCATTCCCCCACCTGCGAGGAGATCGCTCGATGCTGCCCATCAGACCGCGATCAGCGCTCCGGCTCCTCTCCGCGCTGACTCTCACCGCCGCCCTCTTCGCCACCCCCGTCCTGGTGGACAGCACGACCACCGCACTGGCGAAGACCCCCGCGTCCGACACCCACGCCACCACGACCGTCGCCGCCGCGACCACCACCGCCGGCGCCACCGCGAGCAGCGGCTGGAACAACTGGTCCTGCAAGCCGTCCGCCGCCCACCCGCGGCCCGTCGTCCTCGTCCACGGCACCCTCGGCAACTCCATCGACAACTGGCTCGGCCTCGCGCCCTACCTGGTCAAGCGGGGCTACTGCGTCTACTCCCTGGACTACGGCCAGCTGCCCGGCGTGCCCCTCTTCTACGGGCTCGGCTCCATCACCGCGTCCTCCCAGCAGCTCGCCGACTACGTCGACCGGGTCCTCGCGGCCACCGGCGCGGGCAAGGTCGACATCGTCGGGCACTCCCAGGGCGGCATGATGCCGCGCTACTACATGAAGTTCCTGGGCGGTGCCCCCAAGGTGAACGCGCTCGTCGGCATCGCGCCCAGCAACCACGGGACCGACCTGGGCGGGCTGCTCAGGCTGCTGCCGTACTTCCCCGGGGCGGCCGAGGCCATCGAGCACCTCAGCCCGCAGGGGCTGACGGACCAGATGGCCGGATCGGCCTTCCTCACCAAGCTGAACGCCGGCGGCGACACCCTCCCCGGCGTCCGCTACACGGTGATCGCGACCAAGTACGACGAGGTCGTCACGCCGTACACCTCGCAGTTCCTGTCCGGCCCCGACGTCCGCAACGTGGTGCTGCAGGACCTGTGCCCGCTCGACCTGTCCGAGCACGTCTTCGTCGGGCTGACCGACCGCATCGTGTTCCACGAGGCGGCCAACGCCCTTGACCCGGCGCACGCCACGGCGACCGACTGCGGGGACGTCTTCAGCTGACGTCCCCCGTCAGCCGACCCGCGTCCGGCGCCTGCGGGCGACGAGCAGCAGCACCGACGCACCGAGCGAGACAGCGGCGGCCCCCGCCGCCATCAGCGAGGTCGTGCCGGTGCTGCTGCTTCCGGTCTCCGCGAGGTCCGTGCCGGAAGGCGACGTGTCCGCCCTCGCGGACGGCTCCGCGAGCGGGCTCGCCGAGCCGTCCGCGGCGGTGTGCGCGTGGTGGTGGCGCACCGTCGACCGGTCCGCCCCGGCGGCGATCCGCGCGTCGTCCGGCACGGAGGCGGTGGGCGCGGGGGCGGTCGTGGCCGCGGCGGGGGTCCCGGTCCCGGTCCCGGCCGGGGCCGAGGTCGCGGGTGCGGCGGGCGCCCCGGGGGCCTTCCCGGTGTCCGCGCCGAAGACCACGTCGGAGCAGGAGTAGAAGGCCTCCGGGCTGTCCGAGCGCTGCCAGATCGCGTAGACCAGCTGACGTCCCGACCTGGCCGGCACCTCCACCGGCAGGACGTAACTGCCGTCCCGTACCTGGGGGTCGGTGACCTTGGCGAACGGCTGCGCCTCAAGGTCCGACCACGCCAGCGGGCGCGACGGGTCGTACCCCGCCTTCGTCATGTACAGCTCGAACGAGCCCTTGTGGCGGGCCGTCACCCGGTACGCCAGGTCCTGCCGTCCCGGCGTCATCCTCGTCGCCGGCCAGTCGGCCCGCGCCAGGTCCAGTGCCTTGAACTCCTCGTTGCCCGCGCTGCACAGCTCGCCGTCCGGTATCACCTGCCGGTGGCGTCCGGCTGCGTCGCCGATGCGCACCCCGTTCCAGTCGTAGAAGGCCTGCGTGCCGCCCGCCGCGACCGCCGCCCTGCACGCGGCCGACGCCGGGTTCTCGGGGTTCTCCGCGTAGCAGGTCAGCACCCGGCTGACCGGGCCGCCCATGGTGCCGTGCGCGCTCGCCGGTCCCGCGGCCAGGCCGGTCAGCGCGAGCGGTCCGATCCCGAGGACGGCGGCCAGGGCGGCCCTGCGGCGTGCGGTCATGGTGGGGTTCTCCTTCGGCGGTGGCCCGGTGCGCGGTGCCGACGGGCGCCGGCGAACCAGCACGCTAGCCGCGCCGCACGGGCGGAACCCCTGTTCGGAGGACCTGCGGGCGATCTTTATGGCGCAGTTAAGGCATCGCTAAGCGGGGGCTGAGGATGCCGGCCGCCGGTGCGGCCCGGGTCCCCCCCGGCACGACGGCGGCGCAGGACAGGAGTCCTGTCCGGCGCCGCCCGCCCGTTCCCGGGTGTGGTCCGCCGGCCCTCAGCCGAGCCAGAGCGTCAGGAGGTAGCCCGGGCTGTCCCAGGTGCACGTGTACTGGTAGGCCTGGCCGGAGTCGACGAACTTCTGGCCGGCCGTCTTGCAGGCCGCGCTCGTCGAGTACACCTTGTACGGCACGCTCGCGTTCGCCGGGGCGGCGAGCGCCAGCATCCCGGTGAGCGTCGCGGCCACGGCCACGGCGACCGAGGCGCCCCTGCGCTTGTTCATGTCCCCTCCAGGAAGAGCTCGTTGCACGACTGGATCACCGGCATCCTCACATCGTCGTAATGGACACGTCAATGATGCGGATCATGGGCGGTGCCGTCGCGCCGTCCCCTCAGGAGGAGTGCCGGCTGCGGGGGGTGCGCCGCGGGGGGTGGGTGAGGGTGATCTGCCGTACGAGCTGGTGGAAGCAGGACAGCGCCGCGATGGCGGGGAGGCTGGCGACGGTCCAGTCGGTGATCGTCCGGGGGGCGGAGGCGACGCAGAACAGGATCGCGAAGGCCGAGAAGAGCAGCACGACCGCCCAGGAGTGCGGGGCCCGGCGCTGGTGCAGCGCGGCCCGCAGGATCGACAACGAGGCCACCATCCAGGGGCCGTAGACCAGCAGCGGCCACCAGCCCGCCAGCCCCGAAGCCCCGTTGGTGGCGGCGATGTGGCGCAACGGGTCGTGGGCGACCATCCCGCCGAGCACGCTCACCATGGCCACGATGGTGGCCGCGACCGCCGCGACGACGAAGCTGAGCGTCTGGGTCCTGGCCGCCTTCTGCCGCAGGGCCGCCCGGCGGATCCTGCGGTGCCGGTGCCGGGTGAGCGGCAGCTCGTGGGTCGCGGACTCCGGGGAGGGCGCGGCGAAGACGTCGTCGTCCTCCTCGTAGTCGTCCACCTCCTCCGTCAGAGGGGGTTCGAGGAGCTGGGCCAATTCCTCCTCGGACGTCCACGCCCCGTTCAGGACGTCGTAGTCAGGGGCGGAGAAGAATCCGTTCCCCGAAGTGTCGTCCGGGGCCTGGCGGGGACTGTAAATGGTGTGGCCGCTGAGGTGGTCCTCGTACGGCATGTCGTTCTCGAAGCGGAAACGGTCCTGCAAAGGCGGCATGAAGGAATTCCTGTCGGGGCCGGGCGTGGGCGGGGGATACGGTGAATGCACGCCCTAATACCGCGCATCCAGATCGATGCCGGAGCAGCGGCGGATGAAATCCCCCTCGATGCCGACCATTTCGTTGGCGAACTGTTCCAGTTCCGAAGAGCAGTACACGAGTGGAATGCGCTCCTCGCCACGCTCGATGTAGGCGTCCGGACTCCGGCCGAAGAATCCCGCCGTCCCCGGGACGAAGACCCAATCCCCGAGGGGGACGCCCTCCCTCGGGCGGTACGGACGGCTGCGGCGGATGGGCGCCGGAACCGTCCGGGGGACCTCGTTCCCGGCCGGCGCACCCGGTGCGTTCTGGGAATCGACTGTGACCACATCCCCACAACGACCCCCGCCCCGTGATGGAGTTGCGCCGTACGAGTGACCTCCGCCCCGTGTTCCGTGAGGTGTTGGCCCTGGCCACAGGCCCCGGCGGGCACCCTAGGGTGACGCCATGACCGAACCGACGCGCCGCCGCGCGGCCGCCCTGGAGCTCATCGACGCCGTCGTCGACCCCGGCACCTGGCACGGCTGGGACGAGCCCGTGACCGCCCTGCCCGGCTACCTCGACGAGACCGGGTACCGCGCCGACCTCGCCCGGGCACGGGAGCGCACCGGGCTCGACGAGTCGGTCGTCACCGGCGAGGGCAGGATCCGCGGCCGCCGGGTCGCCGTCGTCGCGGGCGAGTTCCGCTTCCTGGGCGGCTCGATCGGCGTCGCCGCGGGCGAACGCCTCGTACGGGCCGTCGAACGGGCCACCCGCGAGCGGCTGCCCCTGCTGGCCTCGCCCGCCTCGGGCGGGACGCGGATGCAGGAGGGCACCATCGCGTTCCTGCAGATGGTCAAGGTCGCGGCGGCCATCACCGACCACAAGGCCGCGGGCCTGCCCTACCTGGTCCACCTGCGGCACCCGACCACGGGCGGGGTCTTCGCGTCCTGGGGCTCCCTCGGGCACGTCACCGCCGCCGAACCCGGCGCGCTCATCGGCTTCCTCGGCCCGCGGGTCCACGAGGCCCTGTACGGCGAGGAGTTCCCGCCCGGCGTCCAGGTCGCGGAGAACCTGCTGGCCAACGGCATCGTGGACGCCGTGCTGCCCTCCGCGGAACTCGCGGACGTCGCGGCACGCGTCCTCGGGGTGCTGTGCGGCGACACGGCGGGCGCCCCGGACACCGGCGGGGCCGGGCCCGAGCCGGCGCCGGGCGTCCCCGCCCCTCCGGCCGCGGAGTCCATCCGGCGCTCACGGCGGCCCGAACGGCCGGGGCTGCGCGCCCTGCTGGCGGTGGCCGCCCGGGACGTGACCCCGCTCAGCGGCACCGGCGCGGGGGAACGGGACCCCGGACTCCTGCTCGCGCTGGCCCGGATCGGCGGCACGCCCTGCGTCGTCCTCGGCCACGACCGCCGGGAGACCGGCGACGGGCGGCCGCCCGCGCTCGGCCCCGCCGGCCTGCGGGTCGCCCGCCGCGGCATGGGCATCGCGGCGGAACTGGACCTGCCGCTGCTGTCCGTGGTCGACACCGCGGGTGCCGCGCTGTCCCGGGAGGCCGAGGAGGGCGGCCTGGCGGGCGAGATCGCGCGCTCCCTCGCCGACCTGATGACCGTGCCCGCACCCACGCTGTGCCTGCTGCTCGGACAGGGCGCCGGCGGGGGCGCGCTCGCGCTGCTGCCCGCGGACCGGGTCGTGGCCGCGCGGCACGCGTGGCTCTCGCCGCTGCCGCCCGAGGGGGCCTCGGCGATCCTGTACCGGACGACGGAACGGGCGTACGAGGTGGCCGGGCGCCAGGGGGTGCGGTCGGCGGACCTGGCCGCGCACGGGATCGTCGACCGGGTGGTCGAGGAGACGCCCGACGCGGCGGACGAGCCCGAGGCGTTCCTGGCCCGCCTCGGCGCGGTCCTGGGAACCGAACTCGCGGCCCTGCGCGCCCACCCCCGCGCCGTGCGCCTCGCCGCCCGCCGCACCCGCTACCGGAACCTGGGCCTGAGCTGACGCCCCTTCCGGCGGGAGGCGTTCCGCGGCGGCGGGGATCCGGGCCGGGAAAGCCGGTGGCGCCGCGTGGCCCCGGCCCCTTGCGGCCGGGGCGGGGCGGTGTCCTTGGCCGCGGCACCGGATGCGGGGCCGCAGACACCGGGTCCCGCGCGGGAGGCGTCCGCGTCCGCGGGCGGTTGGGGGCGGTCGTGGTCAGGCCTCGGCGGGATCCGTCTGCCGCCCCTTCCCCGGGGGATCGCCACGTGGGCGTCGTCCGGCCGGGCCCGGCGGCCCCGCGGGGAGGCACGGGGGCATTGTCAGTGGGGGGTGGAAGGATCACGGGGTGGGCGAACTCAGCAGTGACACGTACTGGGACACCGTGGCCGACCGCTTCGACGAGGAGCCCGACCACGGCTTGCGGGAGCCCGCCGTGCGGGAGGCGTGGGCGGCGCGGCTGCGGGCATGGCTGCCCGGCACCCCGGCGGACGTGCTCGACCTCGGGTGCGGCACGGGCAGCCTCGCGCGGCTCGCCGCCGAGCAGGGGCACCGGGTGACCGGCGTCGACCGCTCCCCGCGCATGGCCGCGCTGGCCCGGGCGAAGCTGGCCGGCACCGGGGCCCGCGTCCTGCTCGGGGACGCGGCCGAACCGCCCGTCGCACAGGGCCGGTTCGACGTGGTGCTCGTCCGGCACCTGCTGTGGGCGCTGCCCGACCCCGTGGCCGCGTTGCGCCGCTGGGCCCGGCTGCTGCGCCGCGGTGGACGCCTCGTGCTGGTCGAGGGGCGCTGGGGAGAGGCCGAGCCGGTGGGCATCCGCGCCACCGAACTGGCCGCGATGGTACGGCCGCTCGCCGAGCACACCGAGGTGGAGCAGCTCGCCCACGACACCGCGCTGTGGGGCGGCCCGGTCCACGACGAGCGCTACGCCGCGGTCGTGCGGATCAAGCAGCCCCGCAGGCACACGGAGATCGTCGACGTCCACCTCGTCCTCCGCCGCGGTGACGAGGTCCTGCTCGGCCGGCGCGTCAACACCGGTTACGCCGACGGCCTGCTGCACGCCCCCTCAGGCCACGTCGAGGACGGCGAGGACGTCCTGACCGCCCTGGTCCGCGAGGCCCAGGAGGAGGTGGGCGTCGTGCTGCGCCCCGAGGACGTCTCCGTCGCCCTGGTCATGCAGCACCGCGCGCCCGGCGGGGGCGAGCGCATCGGCTGGTTCTTCGAGGCCGACGGCGGCGTCCACGAGCCGGTCAACCGCGAGCCGGAGAAGTGCTCGGAGCTCGGCTGGTTCCCCCTGGACGCGCTGCCGGACGACATGGTGGCGTACTGCAGGGCGGGCCTGGAGGCGTACCGCGCGGGCGAGCGCTTCGTGCTCCACCTGCACGAGCCGGGGGACGCGATCGCCCACGACCCGGCGGGGCCCGGCCGCGCCGTCGTCCTCGCGGACGGTGCGTGCAGCACAATGGCCGCGACAAACAGCGCTGCCCCGTCCCGCCGGGAGGACGACACACCGTGAGCCTCAAGATCACCGTCAGGCCGGACGCGGCCGCCGCGCCCTACGAGCAACTGCGCGAGCAGATCGCGGACCAGGCCCGTTCCGGGGCCCTCCCGGTCGGCTACCGGCTGCCGACCGTCCGCGGTCTCGCGGACGAACTCGGCCTGGCGGCCAACACCGTGGCCAAGGCCTACCGCGCTCTGGAGTCGGACGGTGTGATCGAGACCCGCGGCCGCAACGGCACCTTCGTCGCGGCCGCGGGCGACGCCGCCACCCGTGAGGCGGCCGCCGCCGCATCGGCCTACGCCCAGCGTGTGCGGCGCCTCGGCCTGGACCGCGCCGCCTCCGAGGCCGCCGTGCGGGACGCGCTGCGCGCCGCGTACGAGGCGTAGCGCGCGCCGCTCACAGGAGTCCGGCGAGTTTGTACAGCGCCAGTGAACCGGCGACCGCGACGTTGAGGCTGGCGCCCATGCCGACCATGGGGATCTCGACGGCGAGGTCGAGCAGGTCGAGCGCCTCCGGCGGGATGCCCTGCTGCTCGTGGCCCAGCACGACGACCGTGGTGCGCCGCGCGGCCGGCAGGTCCGCCAGCCGTACCGCCTCGTCGGCGAGTTCGACCCCGACGACGTGCGCTCCGCGGTCGCGCTGCCGCTGCAGCCAGCCCAGGGGATCGCCGGTCCAGTGCACGCAGGCGGGCCGCCGCAGGGTGTTGCCGCGGGCGAGCGCCTCCGGCACCCAGGGGAAGCGCGGGACGACCAGGCACGCGCCGACGGCGTCGCAGGTGCGCAGCAGCGTCCCCAGGTTGGCGCCGTGCAGCGGCCACAGCGGCGCCGCGTACAGGTGGTCCCAGCAGTGGTGCGACCGCGGGCGGCGACTGCGGCGCAGTTCCGCCGGGGTGCGGGTCCGTATCCTCCCCGTCGCGATCCTCCCCTTCGCACCGCCGGGGGGACCCCCGGCCATCAGAGGTAGAGGCCTCCGGAGGCGGAGGCCGGGGTCGTCTGGTGGGGGAGCGCGGTGCCGCCGGAGGAGGAGGCGCCGCGGCGCAGGGCGTAGAGCTCCGCGAGCGTGGCGCCGTCCCGGCCGATGCCCTCGGACGTGCCGAGCCAGCCGGTCGCCTCGGTGCGGGTCAGCGGGCCCACCTCGATCCGGGCCAGGCAGCGCCCGGGGCGGACCACCGCCGGGTGCAGCCGCTCCAGGTCCTCGTTGGTCGTGATGCCGACCAGGACGTTGCGGCCCTGGCCGAGCAGGCCGTCGGTGAGGTTGAGCAGACGGGACAGCGCCTGGCCGGTCTGGTGCTTGGCCTGGCCGCGGATGAGCTCGTCGCAGTCCTCCAGCAACAGCAGCCGCCAGCGGCCCGGCCCTTCGGTGTCGTCCTCGCCGATGGCGATCTCCATCAGGTAGCCGACGTCGTTGAAGAGCACCTCGGGGTCGAGGACGCAGTCCACCTGGCACCAGTCGCGCCAGGCGCGGGCCAGCGTGCGCAGCGCGGAGGTCTTGCCGGTGCCCGGCGGGCCGTGCAGCAGCAGCAGCCGGCCGCTGACGTCGGCGGCGGTGAGCTTCATCAGCCCGTCCATGGCCTCCGCCACCGGCGCGGTGTAGTTGCCCCGCACGTCGTCCCAGGGGGCGGCGCTGATCTGCCGCGTGATGCGGTGCGGCCCGCGGCGCGGGGCGACGTACCAGAAGCCCATGGTCACGTCGTCGGGCTGCGGTTCCGGCTGGTCCTCGGCGTCCTCGACGGCCTCGGCCAGGACGCGTTGCGCCAGTTCCTCGGTGACCGCGGTCACCGTCACGTCGGCACGGCGGTGCCAGCGCGACACGAGGATCGTCCAGCCGTCGCCCTCGGCGAGGGTCGCGCCGCGGTCCTTGTCCCGCGCGGAGCGCAGCACCGACCCGCCGCCAGGGACGAGCGTCAGCCCCGACTTGACCCGGTCCAGGGACGTGCCGCACGAGTAGGGCTGTTCTCCGGTGACGAAGCGGCTCAGGAACAGGGCGTCGATGGCGTCGGACGGCGAGTCGTCGTCGTTCATGCCGAGACGGATGGACAGGGCGCGATGCGGGGGCGTTGCGTCGGGCATGTCGCTCATGATCCGGCACCGGGTCCGCGTCCGCACCGGGTTTTCGCGCAGTGGCGCAATCACCGGGAATCCCTGAACGCCCGGTGAAACCGGCCCGATCCGGGCGCAGCGGGCGGTTCACGGGGTACCGGTCGCGTGGCCGGGGGTGGCGCTTCCGGGCGGTGCCGCCGTCGGCGCCCCTAAAGGGCGTGCCAACTACGGGAGTAGAGCCCGTCGGCCGAGACGGCGTCACTTCCGGTGCACGCAGCGGCGATCACGGACAGCTCGCGGGAATGTCCATGTCAAGAAATCTTGGCATGGACACTTCCCGAACGTGTTACTGCGCGGTACGAAAGATGCGGCAGAGATCCTGCTAAGGGAGGTTCCATGAGACTGTCCCGTTTCGTGTCAGCCGCATCCACACTTCTCCTTACCGCCGCACTCGCCCTGGTTGGTGCCGGTTCCGCCCGAGCCGCCGGCCCCGTCTACGTGGCCCTGGGCGACTCGTACTCCGCCGGAGTTGGGTCCGGCAGCTACGACGGCTCGAGCGGCAGCTGCTACCGCAGCAGCAAGGCGTTCCCCCGGCTGTGGGCGAACGCGCATAGCCCGTCCGGGTTCTCTTTCACCGCGTGTTCCGGAGCGACCACGACCGACGTGCTCAACAACCAGCTCGGTCCGCTCAACGCCTCGACGACCCTGGTCAGCATCAGCATCGGCGGCAACGACGCCGGCTTCGCCGACGTGATGACCACCTGCGTCCTCAGCTCCGACAGCACCTGCCTCAGCCGTATCAACCAGGCCAGGGACTTCGCCAACAACCAACTGCCCGCACGGCTCGACTCCGTCTACAACGCCATCAGTTCCAGGTCCCCTTCGGCCCGGGTCGTCGTCCTCGGTTACCCGCGCTTCTACAAGCTGGGCACCACCTGCATCGGCCTCAGCGAGACCAAGCGCAGGGCCATAAACGACGCGGCCGACCTCCTCGACACCGTCACCGCCAAGCGCGCCGCCGACCACGGCTTCGCCTTCGCCGACGTCCGCGGCACCTTCACCGGGCACGAGCTCTGCTCGGGCTCGGCCTGGCTGCACAGCCTCACCCTCCCCGTCTACGAGTCCTACCACCCCACCGCCTCCGGCCAGTCCGGCGGCTACCTGCCGGTGTTCACCTCCGCCGCGTGACCCGCGGCACGGCAGCGCGGAGCGCCCGCACGACGTGAGACGAGGGGTGCCGGGCCACCGCCCGGCACCCCTCGACCGTGCCGGCGCTGCCTCAGGGGGCCGTCGCCGTCCCGTCGGAACCGCTCGGCGACGGGCTCGGCGCCCGGCACGTGACCGTGAACGGGACGTGCGCGGACTCCGTTTCCACCGGACTGCGCACCTCGACGGCCACCCAGCCCTCGATCGTGCCGTCCGGCTCGTAGGACGGTTCGGTGTACTCGACCGTCCGGCTCTTCGGGCCGCCCGAGGGGAAGTCGAGGGTCTGCCAGCCATGGTCGGAACCGGCGCCGCTCGTCCTCCAGCGGTAGGTGACCGTCACCGGGGTGCGGTCGACCGTGACGACCGCCGAGAAGGACGGCGCCTGCTCCGCGGGCGGCGGACAGCCCCCGGTGTAGGTGTCGCGCACGGCCGACACCGTGACGTGGACGTTCACATGGGCCGGGGTGCTGGGCGGCGCCGAGGTGTGCGGGGACGCGGAGTCACCGCCGCCGGTCGTCGCCTCGTAGCCGCTGGCCTCCGTGTCGTCGTCGTCCTGCGAGCCGGTGGCGGACGGGGTCCCGTCGCCGCCCGGGGTGTTCCCGGCGGTCGTGCCGTGGCCGGAACCGCCGGGTGAGCCGTCGTCGAGCAGGGCGTAGGCCACGCCCCCGATGCCCAGGGCGAGGGCGAGCACGCCCGCGGCCATCGCCACCGCCGCGCGACGGGGCCGGGCCGGGGGGCCGCCTGACGGGGGGCCGAATCCGGTGCCGACGGGCGTCGTCGGCCCGAGCGGTGTCGAGGAGACGGGAGTCGAGGAGACCGGCGTGGACCGGACCGGTGTGCCGTCCGGCCCCGGCGGCATCGGCACGGCGGCCTGGGTGGTGGCGTAGGCCGTTCCGGCGCCCGGCGGGGTGCGCCCGGCGGCGAGGGCGTCCAGCCGCCGCTGCACCTCGGCGCCCGGGATCCGGGCCGCCGGGTCCTTGTGCAGCAGCCCGGTGATCACCGGGGCCAGCGGCCCCGCCCTGCGCGGCTCGGGCAGTTCCTCGTCCACCACCGCGCGCATCGTGCTCAGCGCGGTGTCGCGGCGGAACGGCGAACCGCCCTCCACCGCCACGTACAGCAGCACCCCGAGCGACCACAGGTCCGACTCCGGTCCGGGCCGGCGGCCGAGCGCCCGCTCGGGGGCCAGGAACTCCGGTGAGCCCACCAGTTCGCCGGTGCGGGTGATCGCCGAGGAGCCCTCGATCATGGCGATGCCGAAGTCGGTGAGCACGACCCGTCCGTCGTTGCCGATGAGCACGTTGCCCGGCTTCACGTCGCGGTGCAGCACCCCGGCCGCATGGCCGGCGCGCAGCGCCGCCAGCACCCTGCCGCCGATCCCCGCGGCGCGCCGGGGGTCCATGGGGCCCTCCGCGTCGAGGACGTCGGCGAGCGTCACGCCCCGGACGAGCTCCATGACGATCCACGGGCTGCCCTCGGCCATGGCCACGTCGTACACCTTGATGACGTTGGGGTGCTCGACCCGCGCGGCCGCGATGCCCTCCTGCTGCAGCCGCGCGTACAGGCGCTCGACCTCCCCGTCCTCCAGGCCCGGCGGGGCCTTGACCTCCTTGACGGCCACCTCGCGGCCCAGCAGTTCGTCCCGGGCCAGCCACACCACCCCCATGCCGCCCCGGCCCAGCTCGCTGATCAGCCGGTAGCGCCCCGCCACGAGCCGTGTCATCGGCGTGTCCCCCCTTCGTGCCGCCCGCAGCCCAGCATGACCGAACTTCCTCCCGAACGGACCCTTTCGACGGAAAGCTCCCTCAAGCCGGCAGCGCCAGCGCCGCCCTGAGCAGCAGACCGCAGCCCAGCACCAGCACCACGGACGCCGTGGCCAGCGGTGCGAGCCGCCGTGCCGCCGTGAACAGCCGGCCGCGGGCCCGCAGCGCCGACGCCTTCCCGGCCAGCCGCCCGAGGCGCACGACGGCGAAGCCGGCGGCCGTGAGCGTGATCGCCAGGCCCGCGCCGTACGCGAGCACCAGCAGGAAGCCGAACCAGGCCTGGCCAAGTGCCGCGGCGCCCACCAGGACGACCACCGCGGAGGGGCTGGGGACGAGACCGCCGGCGAAGCCGAGCAGGATCGTGCCCCGCAGCGTGGGCCGCGGCTCGTGCGGGTGTGTGTGCGGGTGGGGGTGGGCGTGCGGGTGAGTGTCCGTGTGGATGAGCACGTGGCGCTCGGCGACGGGGCGTTCGGCGGTGAGGACGGCCGCGGGCGCGGTCTGTGCCGCCGTCCCGGGTGAGGGCGCGGGGCGGTGCGGGTGGGCGTGGTGTTCGCCGTGGTGGTGATGGCCGTGCCCGTGGTGGCCGTCCCCATGGTCGTGGCCGTGGTCATGTCCGTGGTCGTGGCCGTGCGGCTGACCCCGCAGCCGCCACGCGCGGCGGAGCAGCGCCGCACCGGCGCAGGCGACCAGCACCCCGCTGGCGACGCCCAGCCAGCCGATGACCGAGGGCGCCGCGGCCGAACCGGTCGTCACCAGCAGGCCCAGCGCGAACACCCCCATGGTGTGGGTGACCGTCACCGACGCGCCCAGCGCGACCATGTCCCGGCGCGACCGGCGGCCGCCCGCGGCGGCCGCCGCGGCCATCAGCGTCTTGCCGTGCCCGGGCGCGAGCGCGTGCATCGCGCCCAGGGCCAGCGCCGTGAGCAGGGCCAGGGCGGCGAACCCCGGGGTGAGCGCGTGCCGTGACACCAGGTCGGTGAGGGCCCGGGTCCAGCGGTCCGCGCCGCGCGGCAGCACACCGGCGGCAGGGGCGTCCTCCTGTGCCGCCAGCGCGGGGCCGCCCGGGGCCACCCGGAAACCGGCCGCGCGTTCGTCGGCGGGCGAGGAGAGCAGGTCCTTCGGGTACGCGGTGAGCCGCCGCGACACCGACGTCCCCGGCACGTCGGCGTCGTGGAGCGTCATCCGGTCGCCGCGCGCGGTGATCTCCCGCCAGCCCGGCCCGGCGGCGATGTCCGCCGGACGGTACGTCAGGGACGTGGACCTGCCGTCCGGCAGGCGTGCCGTCATCCGGCACTCGACGCGCAGTGTCGTCAGCCCTGCCTGCCCCGGCCGTACGGTCGCCGCGGCCCGGCGCACCGTGACCGGTTCGCGGCGACCGCCGACGGATGCCCGTGCGCCCTGTGCGGCCGCGGCGCACCGCGTCCCCGCCCAGTCCGCCAACTCGGCGCGGCCCAGCGCCCGGTCGCCGTCCCGGTCGATCGCGGGGACGGCCTGGGCCGCGGGGATCTCGGCGAGGTCCTCGACGTGGTCGATCCGCAGCACACCGGGGGCGGCGACCAGGCCGTCGTAGCGGTTGACGGTGAAGTTGCCCAGCGGATGCGCCTGCGCCTGTCCCGCGGGCAGCAGCGCGAGGGCCGCTCCCGCCGCTGCCGCGGCCGCCGCGGCGGCCGTCCTGCGCCGGATCATGACGGGTCTCCTTCGATGCGTGCCAGCGCGCGGCGGGCGGCGGGGGCGGCGATGGGCGAGAAGCCGGGGTTGAGGCGGAGCGCCGCGGCCAGCGACGTCCTGGCGGCCGCGCGCTTGCCGAGGGCCGCCTCGATGACGCCGCGGTGGTAGAGGAAGGCCGCGTTGCGGTAGCCCGGCGCCAAGGAGCGTTCGGCGTACGTCAGGGCCTCGCGGTCGCGGCCGTTGACGTGCAGGGCCCAGGCGAGCGCGTCGGCGGTGTGGACGGTCTGCCGGCGCGACCATTCGGCCCGGGCCGCGCGCAGCGCCTCCGCGGCGTCCCCGTGGTCGGCGGCGACCAGCGCCGCGTCGAGGTCGGTGGCGACGCCGTTCGCCCTGGCGAGGGCGATCCAGGTGCCGACCACCGCGTACTGCTGCTCCGCCCGTTCGTCCTGGCCGGTGGCCTCGTACAGTTCGCCCAGTTCCGCGAGTTGCGCGGGCAACGGGTAGCGGTCGACGACCCGGCCCAGGTCGCGCAGGGCCTTCTCCCGGTCGCCGCGTGCCGCGTACGTACGGCCGCGGCCCTCGACCGCCGGCAGGTAGCCGGGGTCGGCGCGCAGCGCGGTGGCGAAGTGCCGCAGTGCGGCCGGGTACCGGCCCTGGCTCCAGGCGAGCTGGCCCAGCGCCGTGGCGACGTAGGCGGTGTCGCCCGGGGTCGCGGCGGAGTCCAGGGCCCGGGTCAGGATGCGGCGGGCACCGGCGGGGTCACCGCGCAGTTCGTGGACGTAGGCGAGGCGGGTGAAGACCGGGATGCCGGGACGCACCGCGTCCGCGTGCTCGGCGGCGCGCAGCGCCTCGTCGTAGCGGCCGAGTTCGACCAGGGCGTCGACCCGTACGGCGAGGGCGCGCTCCCCGTACGGGTTGACCTTCAGCGCCCGGTCCGCCTCGGTGAGGGCGGTGCGGAAGTCGTGGCGGGCGGCGGCGAGCGCGGCCCGCCCGGCGAGTGCGGCGTCGTTGTCGCGGGGGGAGATCCGCAGCGAACGGGTGAAGGCGGCCTGCGCCTGCGGGTAGCGGGTCGGGTCGCCGCTGGTCCTGGCCTGCTCGACGTAGGCGGCGCCGAGCGCGGCCCACCCCGGGGCGTCGTCGGGCTGGGCCCGCAGATGCGTCTGCAGGGCCGCGATGCCGCCCGCGAGGTCGCCCTCGGTGAGGCGGTCCAGCGGGGCGTCGGCGGCGGGTGCCGCGGTCCGTGCGGCGTCCCGCGGGGCGGGGGACCCGCCGAGGACCAGCGCGCCCGCGGTGAGCGCCAGCGCGAGGCCGAGCGCCAGCGCCGCGTACAGGACGGCGGCGCGCAGTCGGCCCGGGGCCGGTACGTCCATGGCTGCTGCCTTTCGGGATGATGGGGTGGAGCCCGGCCGGGGCGCTCGCGGTGCGTCCCGGCCGGGTGCCGTGCGGTGTGCCTGCGCCCGGCCGTGGGGCCCGGCGCAGCGGTGCCTCAGGCCCGGCCGTGCGCCCGGCGGCCGGCGGGGCTGCGGCGCATCCGCCACCACAGCAGCGCGGCGCCGATCAGCAGCACGCCCGCGCCGCCGGAGGCCGCGGAGGCGATCAGCACGGTGTTGTCGTCACCGCCGCCCGTGAGCAGGCCGCCCCCGTTGAGCTGGGTGACCCCGTTGGTCTGCGCCGAATTGGTGGCCGGCTTGGCCAGCGGGCCGTCCGAGCCGGAGGCCGGCAGGGCCACGTACGGGAAGCTGGCGCCGAAGGCCTGGTCGTTGGCGTTGACGGCGTCGCCGAGGTCGTTCTTCGACCCGACCAGTTCGCCCTCCACCACCTGCAGCGCGATGTCCACGACGTCGTCACCGAGCCGGCGGCCGTTGGGGAAGCCGGCGTTGTCGCCGTCCAGGACGCCGAGCCGCTTGGGCTTGGCGGTGGGCGGGACGGCCGTGTTGAGCCGCAGCATCTCCGACGGGCGGACGTGCGGCGGCTGGTTGAGCTTGGGCACACCCGTCAGGAACACCTGGACGAGGTCGTTGCGCGGGGTCGCCGGCGCCTTGATCTTGTAGATGCCCTCGATGAGCCCGGGCAGTTCGGGGTGCGTCACGTTCTTGAGGAACTGGGCGTCGTTCCAGGGCGAGGACGCGTTGAACCGGTCCTTGTCCTTGAGCGGGTTGACCACCTCGTTGACCAGCGGCATGCCGAGGCGCGAGACCTGTGCCCAGTCGCCGTTCGCGGTGCGCCGCTGCGTGGTGGACCAGATGCCGACGACCGGCTGCTTGGCCGACTGGCGGATCGCGGCCGTCGGGACCTGCAGGGCGATGGTGTTGACGTTGTAGCCCTTGAGGGTGTCGTCGCCGACCTCGGAGAGGTTGCCCCCGTAGAGCAGGTCGAAGACCCGCAGGTCGAGGAAGAACGGGTCGTCGGACTGGCCGGCGAAGGCCGTGGTGCCGCGGCCCAGGTCCTTGACGGCCTGCTGGCGCAGCACGTTGTAGTCCGGCATCGAGGCCTTGCCGACGTTCGACGGCGCGACGGGCACGTCGTTCGCGACCTTGTAGCGGCCGGTGACCTGCTGGTCGTGCAGCCGGAACAGGTCGATGTCGTAGGTCTGGAAGAAGTTCAGGTCCGGGTCGTCGAGGCTGGTGACCGGGCCGGTGTTGTAGAGGAACGTCTTCTTGTTGCGGAGGTGGTCCCGGAACGTCCACCGGTAGAGGTAGTCGCCCTGGGCGTCCCCGTCGCTGTCGATGTGGATGTCGTACTGGGCGTCATTGGCGAACTTGTAGAAATTCGGGCCGCCGGCCGGGTCCTCGAACGGTATCCAGTTCGCCACCAGCGTGGTGGTGTCCGGGCGGTCGGGGCTGACGAACGCGTAGACGTCCGTGGTGTCGTACTGCGGCTGCCCCGAGATCAGCGGTGCCTCCCGGTGGCTGGACGCCTGTGCCGTCCCCGGCTCCAGTCCGGTGACGCCCACCGCGGCGAGTCCCCCCGCTGCCAGTGCGCCGGCGGCCAGCAGGGCGATCGTGCGCGATCGCCCGAACCGGGCCGTGAGCCTGTTCCTGCTGTGTGCGGTCATCGCGTCGGTCCTTCGCGAGTGTGGCCCCTCCCCCTTGGAAGAGGTCCTGCGTGGGTTGTTCGGGGCCGGTCGGACGGCGGATTGGCGGACCGGGGCGAATTTGTGTCACAGGGTTGTAACGTGATATGGGCCCGGCCGGACGGTGCGTGCACCGCGGAGGGAAGCGGGGCGACCCATGAGAGGTTCCGTGCACGAACTGGCCGCGGCGTACGCGCTGGACACCCTCGCGCCGCGGGAACTGCGCCGATTCGAGCGGCATCTGATGCGCTGCCACGCGTGCGCCGAGCGGGTGCGGGATCTGGCCGGGGACACCGTGCGGCTCGGCAACCGGGGTTCCGCCGTGCCGCCGCCCCCGATGGTGCCGCTGCTGGTGGACGGGGTGCCGGTGGACGGCGTGCCGGAGGATCCGGAAGCGCCGCAAGCCCGGGAACCCCTGGAAGCCCTGGGGCCGGGCCGGTGGTGGGAGGCGTGGCGCCGGCCGTCCCCGGCGCGCCTGGCCGCGACGGGCGCCGGGGCGGCCCTCCTGGCTTGCGCGGTGCTGGGCGCCCTGCTGCTGCGGACCGCCACCCAACTGGACCGGGAACGGGGGAACACGCGTGCGGTGAACGAGGTTCTGACGGCCGCCGATGCCCGCCCCGCCTACGCGAGCGACGACCATGGACGGGGGGTGACCGCCGTGGTGTCACGGGACCTGCGCCGCGCCGTGGTGACGGTGCACGGGCTGCCGCGCCTGGAGGGACGGAACGTCTACCAGCTGTGGCTGGTGAGCGAGCGTCCGACGTCCTTCCGCTCCCTCGGCGTGCTGGGCGCCGATCCGGCGGCGGACGGCACGCCCGCGCCGATCGTGACCGACGGGCTGAACGAGCGGTCGTACGCGTTCACCGTGACGGTTGAGCCGACTGGCGGATCCGTGGTGCCGACCTCGGATCCCATGGTGCAACTTCCCCTGCTCGCGCTGGGGATCGGTTCGTGACCGTCAACCCCCTTGACGCACAGGTGAATCCGGGAACGCGGATGCATAGGTGACGCCGCAGGACGATAGGGTTACCCTGCCCGGTGCCGGGTGCCCTCGAACGGGTGGGGAGTGTCATGGATCAGATAGCAATGCGGAGCAGGCCGCGAGTGCCTGCCGTCACGTGCGGGAGCAGCGCGTCCAGCGCGCGTCTCGACCGCCATCTCTCGGTGCTGGCCGGCCCCGCCGTGCCGCAGCGGGAGGCGGAGGAGGCCACGCTGTTGATGCGCGAGCTGACCTCGCGCGACCACGTGCGCGCGAACGCCAACCGCGGGGCGCGTGTGTCGCTGTTCGCGCCGCTGCGGCGGCTGCGCCGTTCGCTCTTCGGCAGCCGCGGCTGACCGGAGGCGTCCTCGGCGTTCCTTCCAGCGGACAGGCTCGGGCGCAGTACACCGTCCCGGCACCGCGCTGCGTCATGCGGCGCGTCGGTGTGCTCCGTCCGAGCCTGTTGTCGTGTCGACTTGTGGTCACAGCAGGGCGAACTGCCCGTCCGGTCCCTCTTCGTGGTGATCCAGCACGGAGGCCGGGCGGCGAGCGGAATCCGGCACTGGCAGGACGCGGGCCGCACGCAGCTCGGCGGCACTGATCCGCGGGCCGTCCGCGACCCGGGCGGCGAGCGCGCGGCGGGACGGCCGCAGCTCCGCCAGCAGGGCCAGCACACTGACCAGCTCCAGCAGTTCGGTCGTCCTGGCCCGCGGCCAGGCGGCGGGCCGGATCGCGTCGAGCCCCTCCGCCGCCCCGGCGGGGAGCCGCCGCTCGAACCAGGTCTCCAGCACCCGCGTCCCCCCGGCGTGGAACTCCCAGGCCGCCTGCGGCACCGGCGCCACCCGTCCGCTCCCCAACACCAGCGCCTGCTCCTCCGGGTCGTACGACGGGGCCTCCCGCGGCACGTCGGGCAGCGCCGCCCGGACGTAGGGGCGCCGGCCACCGGGCAGCCGGGGATGTCCCGTGGGGCGGTCCTCCGCCGGATCGGCGAAGCGGGCGCCCCGGGTGTGCAGCCACAGCAGACGGCGGCCCAGCGCGACGCCCTCCGCCCACAGCGCCGGATCGGCGGTGAGCGGGACCCCGACGGGCGAGCCCGTGGCGAGCGCGGCGACCCAGGCGAGCACGTCCTGCGCGCCGACCGGGGTGTCCAGCCGACGGGCGAGTTGGTCCAGCAGACCCGGCGCGAGGTTCGGGTCCCGTCCGCCGGGGCGGCGGAACAGCGGCCGGATCCGGCCGGGCCGGCCGGCGGGGGAGTGGCCGTCGGGGAGCAGCGCGGAGAAGGCCAGTGGCGGCCCCGGGACCTGCGGCAGGCGCGCCAGTTCCACCGCGTACAGCTGCCGGTCCTCGTCGGCGACCCGCCACAACTCGGGGCGGGCGGCGTCGATCAGGCGCTGGTCGGGGATGAGCCACTGCTGGTCGTACGGGCCGTGGAGCACCCGCAGCGGCTCCGGGCAGGGGCCCTCCTCGCGCTCCAGCCGGGTGGTGGGCGCCGGGTGGCCCGGAAGCTGGGCGACGGCGGTGTGCGGGGTGCGCGCCCGGGTCGGATGGAACAGCCGCTCGCGCTCGGCGCCCCCGGCCTTCACCAGCCGGTCCCAGCGTGAGGTGAGGGTCGCCGCATCGGGGGCCATGACCCAGCTCCGCCCCAGGCGCAGGGGCGGGACGGACCACGGCATCAGGTCCGCCAGCGTCGGCGCTTCCTCGCTCACATCGCTCACCGTGGGCATGCTACTGAGGGCCCTCAGGGTGCCTCCACGGTCACGGTGAAGGAGAAGCGGTCGCCCCGGTAGCGGATGCGCACCACGTCGACCGTGCGGCCCGTGTCGTCGTAGGTCACCCCCGTGTAGTGCAGGATCGGGCTGAGCAGGGGTACCTGCAGCAGCCGGGCGGTGTCCGGGTCGGCCAGCCGGGCCTCGACGGTGTCGGTGATGCGGCTGATCCGTACCCCGAGGGCGTCCCGGAGCACCTTCGTCATCGGCCAGCGCGCCAGGTCCGCGAGGTCGATGCGGGCGGCCAGCTCCGGCAGGACGAAGTTCTCCGCCCAGTTGGTCGGTTCACCCGACTCGTCGCAGCGCAGCCGGCGGTAGGCGACGGTCTCCGGCAGCCCGGGGAAGTACTCGGCGAACTCCTGCGGCACGGGCGCCGGGCCGTGGCCGAGCACGCTGGTGCGGTCCCCGGACTGCTGGGCGACGATCGCGTCGACCGAGCCCAGCAGCCGCACCGGAGCCCCGCGCCGCGCGGCCGGTTCGATGAACGTGCCGCGCCGCCGGTGGCGGCTGATCAGCCCCTCCTCCTCCAGCTCCTTCAGCGCCTGCCGCATCGTGAGCACGCTGACGCCGTAGTGCCCCGCCAGCGCGTCCTCGGTCGGCAGCCGCAGCGGGGCGTCCGGACGACGGCCGAGTATCGAGGCGCGCAGGGACTGCGAGACCTGGTACCACAAGGGGAGTTTGCGGTTCAGGACCAGCGAGTCGGGGGCGAAGGTGCTGCTCGGGCTCGTCGTCATGGCCTGAAGTGTCGCTCAAGCCCCCGCCACACGCCGTCGTAGTCCCGCTGCAGGTGCTCCGCACCCAGCGCTTCCGGGGTCGCCACCACCGGCCAGCGCGTCTCGAACATGAAGGCCAGCCCGTCGTCCACCTTCTGCGGGACCAGCTCGGCGGCGCTCGCCTTGTCGAAGGTGGCCCGGTCCGGGCCGTGCGCCGACATCATGTTGTGCAGCGACGCCCCGCCGGGGACGAAGCCCTCCGCCTTGGCGTCGTACGCGCCCTCGACGAGCCCCATGAACTCGCTCATCACGTTCCGGTGGAAGTACGGCGGGCGGAAGGTGTCCTCGCCGACCAGCCAGCGCGGCGCGAAGACCACGAAGTCGGCGTTGGCCAGGCCCGGGGTGTCGGAGGGCGAGGTCAGCACGGTGTAGATCGACGGATCGGGGTGGTCGTAGCTGACCGAACCGAGCACGTTGAAGCGCCGCAGGTCGTAGACGTAGGGCACCAGGTTGCCGTGCCAGCCGACGACGTCGAGGGGCGAGTGGCCGTACTCGGCGGCCCACAGGTTGCCGCCGAACTTGTTCACCACCTCCACCGGCTCCTCGCGGTCCTCGTACGCCGCCACCGGCGCCATGAAGTCCCGCGCGTTGGCCAGGCCGTTGGCGCCGATCGGGCCGAGGTCGGGCAGCCGGAAGGACTGGCCGTAGTTCTCGCAGACGTAGCCGCGCGCCTCCCCGTCCGGCAGCTCGACGCGGAAGCGCACCCCGCGCGGCACCAGCGCCACGTGGCCCGGCCCGGCGGCCAGGACGCCCAGTTCGGTACGGACCAGCAGCCGGCCGCGCTCCGGCACGATCAGCAGCTCGCCGTCGGAGGAGGAGAACACCCGGTCGGCCATCGAGCGGTTGGCCGCGTACCAGTGGATGCCGATGCCCTCGCGGCGCAGCACGTCACCGTTGCCGCCGACGGTGACCAGGCCGTCCACGAAGTCGGCCGGCTCCTGCGGCAGCGGCAGCGGGCTCCAGCGCAGCCGGTTGGGATCGGGCTCGGCCTGCGTGAAGGGCGCGCTGCGCAGCCGCCCGTTGGCGATGCGGCGGAACGGCGGATGGGCCGCCGAGGGGCGGATGCGGTACAGCCACGAGCGGCGGTTGTGATGCCGCGGCTCGGTGAAGGCCGTGCCGCTCAGCTGCTCCGCGTAGAGGCCGAGCGGGGCGCGCTGCGGTGAGTTGCGGCCGACCGGAACCGCTCCGGGGACCGCCTCGCTCATGTGCTCGTTGCCGAAGCCGGGGAGGTAGGCGAGGTCCTTGCCGGCCTGGATCTCTGTGCTGGCGATCTCTGTGCTGGTCACGATTCCTATGGTTGTCCATAGGAATCAACCCCGCAAGGGATCGGCCGGTCCCTGTGGAAAACCGGCATGATGGACCTCGTGCACAGCAGCGGCAACGGTCTCCGGCGCGTACCCGTCCAGCAGCGCAGCGCCGAACGCTTCGCCCGGATCCTCGACGCGGCCGCGGCGATCCTCGACGAGGGCGGCTACGAGGAGCTGAGCACGCGGGACGTGGCCGCCCGCGCGGGCGTGCCGATCGGCTCGGTCTACCGCTTCTTCTCCAACAAGCGCGCCATGGCCGACGCCCTCGCCCGCCGCAACCTCGACAAGTACCTCGCCGGGGTCACCGACCGCCTCGACGCCCTCGGCCCGGCCCCTGGCGACGTGGCCCCCGGCGGCCCCGGGGACTGGCGCCGCCTGATCGACGTCGTCGTCGACCAGTACGTCGCCATGCGGCGCACCGTGCCCGGCTTCGCCCTCGTCAGCTTCGCCGGCCCGGCTCCCGGCCCCGCCGTGAACGACCTGGCCAACCATCTGGTCGCCGACCGGCTGCGTGCGCTGCTCATCGCGCCGCTCGGCGCCGCCGGCGTGGCCGTGACCGACGACCGGCGACTGCGGACGGCCTTCGTGGTGGGTGTGGAGGCCGCCGACGCCCTGCTCAAGATGGCCTTCCGCGCCGAGCCGCAGGGCGACGCCGCGCTCATCGCCGAGACGAAGGTGCTGCTCCGCGCGTACCTCGCCGGCGTTCTGGAGCCGTAGCCCGCGAGCGTCGTGTCCGCGAGTGCTATCCCGACATGCATACCGGTCGGTATGGTGACCGCACACGAGGAAGCGTCCTTGCCCCGGGAGGCCCGATGGCCAGCAGTCGTACCGCCCTGCGTATCTGTCCGCTGTGCGAGGCCACGTGCGGACTGACCCTGACCATCGACGCGGACCGGGTCACCGGCGCCCGCGGCGACCGCGACGACGTCTTCAGCGCGGGCTTCATCTGCCCCAAGGGCGCCTCCTTCGGCGAGGTCGACGGCGACCCCGACCGGCTGACCCGCCCGCTCGTGCGCCGCGACGGCGTGCTCACCGAGGCCACCTGGGCCGAGGCGTACGCGGCCGTCGACGAGGGCTTCGCCCGTGTCCGCGAGACCCACGGCACCGCGGCGACCGGCGTCTACCTGGGCAACCCCAACGTGCACACCATCGCCGGCGGCCTCTACCCGCCGACGGTCATCCGTGCCCTCGGCACCCGCGCGCTGTTCTCCGCCAGCACCCTGGACCAGATGCCCAAGCAGGCCGCGTGCGGCCACCTCTACGGGGACGCGCTCGCCGTCCCCGTGCCCGACCTGGACCGCACCGACCACCTGGTCGTCATCGGCGGCAACCCCCTGGTGTCCAACGGCAGCCTCGCCACCGCCGCCGACTTCCCCGGCAAGCTCAAGGCACTGCGCCGCCGCGGCGGCAGACTCACCGTCATCGACCCCAAGCGCACCCGCACCGCCGAACGCGCCGACCTCCACATCGCCCCGCGCCCCGGCACCGACGCCGCGCTGCTCTTCGCCGTCGTCCACGTGCTGTTCGAGGAGCAACTCACCGGCCTCGGCCACCTCGAAGGCCACGTCACCGGCGTCGACGAGGTCCGCGCACTGGCCCGCGAGTTCACCCCCGAGACGGTCGCCCCGTACTGCGACGTCCCCGCCGAGCTCATCCGCACCCTCGCCCGCGACCTGGCCGCCGCCCCCAGCGCCGCCGTCTACGGACGCCTGGGCAGCACCGCCGTACGCTTCGGCACCCTCGCCAGCTGGCTGATCGACGTCCTCAACATCCTGACCGGCAACCTCGACCGCCCCGGCGGCGCCATGTTCCCGCTGCCGGCCACCGCACGCGCCCCGCGCCCGGCCGGCCCCGGCCGCGGCTTCACCACCGGCCGCTGGCACAGCCGGGTCTCCGGCCACCCGGAGGTCGCCTCCGAACTGCCCGCCGCCGCACTCGCCGAGGAGATCGACACCCCCGGCGACGGGCAACTTCGCGCCCTGGTCACCATCGCGGGCAACCCCGTGCTGTCCGCCCCCGACGGGGCCCGCCTCGACCGGGCCCTGGCGGGGCTGGACTTCATGGTCAGCGTCGACCCGTACCTCAACGAGACCACCCGCCACGCGCACGTCGTCCTGCCGCCGCCCCCGCCCTCGCGCAGCGCCCACTACGACTTCGCGTTCGGCAACTTCTCCGTGCGCAACAACGCCCGCTACAGCCCGCCCGCGATCCCCCTGGAGGACGGCAGGCCCGGGGAGCCGGAGATCCTCGCCCGGCTCTCCCTCCTCCTCGGCGGCTTCGGCCCGGAGGCCGACCCCGCGCTCGTCGACGAGCAGGCCGTCACCCACCGCCTGGCCAAGGAGACCGCCGACCCGCACTCCGCGGTCCACGGCCGCGACCCCGTCGAACTGGCCGCCGCGCTGACCGGAGGCACCGGCTACGAGCGACGTCTCGACATGATGCTGCGGCTCGGCCCGTACGGCGACGGCTTCGGCGCCGACCCCGGCGGCCTCACCCTGCGCAGCCTCCTCGACCGGCCGCACGGCATCGACCTCGGCCCGCTGCGCCCCCGCGTCCCCGAGGTGCTGCGCACCGCCTCCGGCACGATCGAACTGGCGCCCGCGCCGCTCACCGCCGACGTGCCCCGGCTGCTGGCGGCGGTCACCGGCCGGTCCGGGGACGGGCTGGTCCTCATCGGCCGCCGGCACCTGCGCTCCAACAACAGCTGGATGCACAACGTGCCCGCGCTCACCGGCGGGAGCAACCGCTGCACCCTCCAGGTGCACCCCGAGGACGCCACCCGCCTGGGCCTCACGGACGCGGCGCCCGCCCGCATCAAGGGCGACGGCGGCGAGATCGAGGCCCCGGTCGAGGTCACGGACGCGGTGCGGCCCGGAGTGGTGAGCCTGCCGCACGGCTGGGGCCACGACCGCGCGGGCACCCGGCTGACGGTCGCGTCCCGCGAACCGGGGGCCAACCTCAACCAGTTGCTCGACGGCACCCTGCTCGACCCGCTGTCGGGCACGGCCGTCCTCAACGGATTCCCCGTGCAGGTCGCCCCGGCGTGACCCACCGCACGGGGTGCCGCCCTGGAAACGGAAAACTATCGGCGCTAGTTTGGGCGGGCCACGGCAGGTCCGCCCGGGAGGACAAGGGATGAAGCCGCACGACGGGATGTACATCGACGGCGAATGGCGGCCCGCCGCCGGCACGGAGACGATCGACGTCGTCAACCCCGCCGACGAGCAGGTGTTCGCCACCGTGCCCGCGGGCACCGCCGCCGACGTCGACGCGGCGGTCGGCGCCGCCCGGGCCGCGTTCCCCGGCTGGGCCGCCACGCCGCCCGCCGAACGGGCCGCCCGGATCGCCGCGCTGCGCGACATCCTCGCCGCGCGCCGCGACGAGATCGCCGAGACCGTCACCGCCGAACTCGGCGCGCCGCTGCCGTTCAGCCAGGCGGTCCACGCGGGGCTCCCGGTCGCGGTCGCCGGCTCGTACGCCGAACTCGCCGCCACCCACGCCTTCGAGGAGCGGATCGGCAACTCCACCGTCCTCCACGAGCCCGTCGGAGTGGTCGGCGCGATCACCCCCTGGAACTACCCGCTCCACCAGATCGTCGCCAAGGTCGCCCCCGCGCTCGCCGCCGGCTGCACGGTCGTCCTCAAGCCCGCCGAGGACACCCCGCTGGTCGCCCAGCTCTTCGCCGAGGCCGTCCACGAAGCGGGCGTGCCCGCGGGCGTGTTCAACCTCGTCACCGGTCTCGGCCCGGTCGCCGGACAGGCCCTGGCCGCCCACGAAGGCGTCGACCTGGTCTCCTTCACCGGATCCACCGCCGTCGGCCGGCAGATCGCCGCGACCGCGGGCGCCGCCGTCAAGCGGGTCGCCCTGGAACTCGGCGGCAAGTCCGCCAACGTCATCCTCCCGGGCGCGGACCTCGCCAAGGCCGTCAACGTCGGCGTCGCCAACGTCATGTCCAACAGCGGCCAGACGTGCAGCGCCTGGACCCGCATGCTCGTCCACCGGGACCGGTACGAGGAGGCGGTGGCCCTCGCCGTGACGGCCGCCGCCAAGTACGTGCCGGGCGAGCGCATCGGCCCCGTCGTCAACGCAAAGCAGCACGAGCGCGTCCGCGGCTACATCGCCAAGGGCGTCGAGGAGGGCGCCCGCCTTGTCGCCGGCGGCACCGACGTCCCCCGGGAGCGCGGCTACTGGGTCAGCCCCACCGTCTTCGCCGACGTCACCCCGGAGATGACGATCGCCCAGGAGGAGATCTTCGGCCCCGTCCTGTCGATCCTGGCGTACGAGGACGAGGAGGACGCGCTGCGCATCGCCAACGGCACCGTCTACGGCCTCGCCGGGGCGGTCTGGGCGGCCGACGAGGCGGCGGCCGTCGCCTTCGCCCGGCGCATGGACACCGGCCAGGTCGACATCAACGGCGGCCGCTTCAACCCGCTGGCCCCGTTCGGCGGGTACAAGCAGTCCGGCGTCGGGCGCGAGCTCGGCCCGCACGGCCTCACCGAATACCTCCAGACCAAGTCCCTCCAGTTCTGAGCGCAGGAGAAAACACCGTGGTCCGCGCCGCCGTACTGCCCGCCGTCAACGCGCCCCTGACCCTCGCCGAGATCGACCTGCCCGAACCCGGGCCGGGCCAGGTACGGGTCAGGCTCGCCGCGGCCGGGGTGTGCCACTCCGACCTGTCCCTGTCCAACGGGACGCTGCGGCAGCCCGTGCCCGCCGTCCTCGGACACGAGGGCGCCGGCACGGTCGTCTCCGTGGGCGAGGGCGTCACGGGTGTGGCCCCGGGCGACCGCGTCATCCTCAACTGGGCGCCCTCCTGCGGCGCCTGCCACTACTGCGGGCTCGGCGAGCCCTGGCTGTGCGCCGCCGCGGGCGCCGCGGCGGGCGTGCCCCACGCCAAGCTCGTGGGCGGCGGCGACGAGCTCTACCCGGGGCTCGGGACGGCCGCGTTCGCCGAGGAGACCGTGGTCCCGGCGGCCGCGGTGCTGCCCCTCCCGGACGGGGTGCCGCTCACCGAGGCCGCGCTCCTCGGGTGCGCCGTGCTCACCGGGTACGGGGCGGTCCACCACAGCGCCGGGGTGCGCCCCGGGGAGTCCGTCGCCGTCTTCGGTGTCGGGGGCGTCGGCCTCGCCGTCCTCCAGTCGGCCCGCATCGCGGGGGCGGGCGCCGTCGTGGCCGTCGACGTCTCCCCGGAGAAGGAGCCCCTGGCGCGGGCCGCGGGCGCCACGGAGTTCCTCCTTGCGGGGGAGGACGTCGCGAAGCGCATCCGCGCGCTGACCGGCGGGCACGGGGCGGACGTCGCCATCGAGTGCGTGGGGCGCGGCGAGACGATCCGCTCCGCGTGGTCCTCGACGCGGCGCGGCGGGCGCACGACGGTGGTGGGCATCGGCGGGAAGGGGGACCTGGTCTCCTTCTCCGCGCTGGAGCTCTTCCACTTCGGGCGCACGCTGTCGGGGTGCGTGTACGGGAACAGCGACCCGGCGCGGGACCTGCCCGTCCTGGCGGAGCACGTGCGGGCGGGGCGGCTCGACCTGTCGGCGATGGTCACGGAGCGGATCGGGCTGGAGGGGATTCCGGGGGCGTTCTCGGCGATGCTGGCGGGGAGGGGCGGGCGGGCGCTGGTCGTCTTCTGACCGGTTCGTCGCCGTCTGCGGGTTCGTTGCGCCTGCGGGCGGGCATCCCCCGCCCTCCCGCCGATGGCCCGGCGCGGTCAGTGCGGGCCTGCGCTGCGTTGGGTTGGGGTCGGGGCCGCGGCGGCGCACTCCCCCAGCCTTCGGCCGGGGGGACCCCCACAGCGCTCGCGGTTTGGCCCTGCGTCGTTCGGCGCCCGGGTTCGCCGCTCGTCTCCCCCAG
>NZ_JARAVK010000590.1:0-871 GCF_033792765.1 Streptomyces sp. PA03-6a
CCACCAGGTACGTACCGACCACGAGCAGCATGACGAACGACAAGAACAGGCCACCCACGACCCCCGACACCAGCCAGGCCTTCCGCGCGGTCCGCGAAGCCGCCGTCACCCGCCCCACCCCTTCGTCACATCACCCTGCCCGGCGCCGAAGGTGACGGTGCGCCAGGCCCTGGGGAGCATCCCCACCCGCAGCGCCGCCAATCGTTGCCCTCCGCTCACCACCGTGATACACAGAGTAGTCAACAAAGTCCCATCGAACACCGGATCGCACGCCAGTGTGTCCAGTCTGGCGGTTGCGGCCCGGATCACACCGGGGAATCGGCTGAGAAAGTCGCCGAGTCGACATACGACGGCGGCATCCTCCGCCAAGATAGACCTTGGCTCCTTGCGCCCCGTCGAGGACGCCAACTGATCTAGCGTGGTGGTGAGTTCTCATGTTCCTGGCGGCCGACAAGGGCGACATCAACACCATCATCGGTGGTATCGCCCCGGACTGGGGGCCTTTCGGCTCCCTGGGGAACGAAGCACGCGTCATGATCGAGGTGGTCATGGCAGTGGCGATCCTGCTCTGCCTGGCCATCGCGATCTGGGGCGCGGCGAAACAGCGCATCGGAGCCACGGCGCTCCGCGACACCTTCAGTGCGGAGCAGGGCAAGGGACTGATCATCGCCGGCCTGACCGGCGTGTTCATCATCGGCTCCCTCGGCACGCTCTTCACCATCGTCTACGGGATGGCGGTCTAGCGACCACGCGTCGGACTCCGCCCCATCCCCTGCGCACTGTCCCCGAGGGAGCCGATGATGAACACGCCGGTCAGGCCGGCGATGATCAGTCCCTTGCCCTGCTCCGCACTGAAGGTGTCGCGGAGCGC
>NZ_JARAVK010000591.1:0-836 GCF_033792765.1 Streptomyces sp. PA03-6a
CCGTGACCGGGCCCGCCTCCCCGAGCGGCTCCCCATCCCCCAAGCCGGAACCGACCCGGTCACACCTCGAGAAGTTGCTGCTGGGCGCCACCGTCACAGCGGGCATCGCCCTCGGCGCACTCGGCGTGACCTCTTCCTACCAGGCGCTGCTGAACAAGGCTGCCGCCTCACCCGCAGCAGGAGGATGGGGGTGGGGCGCCCACCCGTGGATGCTGCCCATCGGCCTGGACTTCGTGCGCCGGGTCCGTGACGAGATCAGGGCCCCGTGGAGAACCTCATCGCCGAGATCGGTCTGCGCCACGCGGACCTGGGCCTCAGCCGATCCTGACCCGGCCGCGCACCGTGATCTGATCGATCTCCGACGTCCGCACGGTCACCGCCAGGTCCCAGGTGCCGGATACCGGCACCTGGAAACCCGAGGTGGTCCAGCGGCCCGCGGACAGCCGCCGCACCGGCGCCCGCAGCGGGCCGATCCCCTGGGCTTTCAGGGTCAGCGCGACCTGCACCTCGGGGACGTCAAGCATGTCGCCGCCGGGCCGGGTGACCGACACGTTCACCGCGTTCGCACCGCTGCGGCCGGGATCCACCACGGCGGTCACGGTGCCCCGGCCACGTGTGCCGTGCGTGTCGAACGGCAGCTCCACGGCCGGGGGCGCGGCCGCCGCGGACTCCTGGGTGCGGGCTGGTTCGGTGGAGGTGAGGACCGCGGTGATGGCGAGTATGCACACGCCGACCAGGGTCTCGGCCGCTACCCAGCGACGCAGCGCGGGCCGTGCCGGGGTGGTGGCCGGGGGTGTCTGCGGGTTCTCCTGGCCGGTGGCCGGGCGGGGTGCTAC
>NZ_JARAVK010000592.1:0-825 GCF_033792765.1 Streptomyces sp. PA03-6a
ACCGCCTGCTGCGGTTGCTCTTACTTCCCACCTGGCCACTACTTCCTCTGGAACCTCACGTCCCAGTCTCCAGGTGTCCAACATCGAGGGGAAGCTTCATCCGTGACCTCTGCACGGGTCTTCCGTTCGACGTGACGCCGGTCCGGCTTGCCGTCGTCACGAACACCGACGGTGACCCGACCGTGCCACTTGCCGTCTTTGCCGAAGTAGATCGAACTGCGTCCGTTCGGCTGTCGAGTGCGCTTCTCTTGCTCTGCCACAGGCAGGCTCCTGCTCTTGGTGTCGGGATGGGTACCGGGGCGGCGGGTTGTCCTTGTCCGGGAGTGCCGCCGCCCCGGGCGTCGTCAGGCGGCGCGTTGGGCGGTGCGGAGACGGGTGACGTAGGCGGCCGGGGCGTCGGCGGGGACGCGGCGGAGACGGCCGACGGGTACGGACTCCAGCTCTCCGGTGCGGATGAGCGCGTAGCACGTCGTCCGGCCGATGCGGAGGCGGCGGGCAGCCTCCTCGACGGTGAGGAGGACAAGGGTCGGGTCATCGGCGGGGGCGAGGGGGAAGGTCGTCGGTTCGTCCACGTCTCACTCCTGTGAGGCTGAGTTCACGGGCAGATGCCGCCGCACAAACCGCAAAATCCGCAGAAAACCCGGTGTAGGCCGTTGACCTGCGATGTTGCGGTGTGCGGGTGGCAGACGGGGGTGCTCCGCAGAAACCCGCAATATTCCGCAAAAATCAGGAGCGGCCGACGGTCGGTCCCGGCGGGCGGGGTGGGGCTCGGATTTTTGCGGAATATCGCGGGATTGTGCGACGGGGCCCCGTCCGGGGTCCGGG
>NZ_JARAVK010000593.1:0-819 GCF_033792765.1 Streptomyces sp. PA03-6a
GCGCGGTCTGGACGAACTGCGCGCCGAGCTCGACCACGCCCGCAGGGCCGCCGAGGGCCGGCTGGTGCAGCCGCTCCTGTACGACCTCGTCCTCCTCCTGGACCGCATCGACCGCCACCTCGGCGTCGACGGCGGCTTCGGCGACTCGGTCGGCGCCGAGCTGCTGACCCTCCTGGAGAAGTACGGCATGACCCGCATCCCGGTCACCGCCGGGCGCTTCGACCCCGCCCTCCAGGAGGCCGTGGGCACCGTCCCCGCGCCCCGGCCGGAGCTCGCCGGCGAGGTCGCGGAGGTCGTACGGCACGGCTACCGCATGGGGGACCGCGTCGTACGCCCCCAGCAGGTCCGCGTGCACGCGCCCGCGTGACCGAAGGGCCGAGGAGGCCAAAGAACCCAAGGAAGCCAAGGACCCGAGGAACCCAGGGGAGCCCCGGATTGCCCAGGACCACACAGCTGCGGACGTACACCATCAAGCCGGAGATGCTCGACGCCTGGCTCGGCCTGTGGCACGCCGAGATCGTGCCGCTGCGCCGGGCCCACGGCTTCGAGATCGGTCTGGCCTGGGTGGACCGCGAGCGCAGCCAGTTCGTCTGGCTGATCGCCTACGACGGCGAGGACGGCTTCGCCGCGGCCAACGCCCGCTACTGGGACAGCCCCGAACGCGTACGGATGCCGCTGCAGCCCGAGGACTACCTCGTCGGCAGCGAGGTCCGTGAGGTCGAACCGGCCTGAGCCGCCGCCCACACCGCGGCCGCCGCCCACACCGGCAGCCACGCGGCGGCCACCAGCGCGCCCGCCCCGGCCGCCGCACCCACCACG
>NZ_JARAVK010000594.1:0-812 GCF_033792765.1 Streptomyces sp. PA03-6a
TCTCCAGGAACGCCGTATCGAGGTCAGCGGCGCCGTCCTCACCGTCTACAGCAGCTGACCGGAACCGAATTCCACCATTTTGGATTACATTTCCCGGGGCATTTTCAAAACGTCCGGAGTGGGCGACATGCCGAATACAGATCACCCTGGAGGGTGTTTCCCCGGCGTCCCCCGAGGGATACCCGGGCGCCAACTCCCGAAGCTCAGGAGCGGTTTTCCCGCGGAAACGGGGGTAAGCCGACGGGTCGCCCGTTCGGCCGCGCGGCACCGATCGGCGGAATGAATGCGGCACAAGTCCCGAGTAACGTCTGGCGGGCCATCCGGCAATTCACCGAGTTTGAGGAGAAATGCGGTGAGAAAATTCGTTCGCGCTGCCGCAACGGCGGCACTGGCCACGGTCGCCCTGGCGGTCCCCATGACGGCGACGGCATCCGCAACCCCGTCCCACTCCGCGTCCGGCCACTACCGGAACGCCGGGCACGGCAACTGGGGCGGGGACTACGGCCGCTGCGGGCCACGCCACTGGGGGTACGGCAGGTGGGACGATCGCTGGGACCGCGGCCGGGGCCACGGCCACGGTCGCGGCTTCGCCCACCACCGGTACGACCGCTTCGGGTTCGGCCGGTACTGGCAGGACCGCGACTGCGACTGCCGCTACCGCTACTGAACCGGCCACCCATGACGTGGGCCCCCGGGAAGGGGACTTTCCCGGGGGCCCACCCCTGTGCGCATTCCGTTCCGCACGCCCCGCCGCTCAGCTGCTGTAGACGGTGAGGACGGCGCCGCTGACCTCGATACGGCGTTCCTGGAGT
>NZ_JARAVK010000595.1:0-805 GCF_033792765.1 Streptomyces sp. PA03-6a
AAAACCACCCGCGCAATCCGCGACCAACCCGAACGAGCACTCCCACTTCTGGGCATCACCAACAAGCCCGAACCTTAAGGAACTTGATCAAGCCCTGCACGCTGGTGCCCACCCGCGACCACAGCATTGCCGAGCAGTCCAAGAACTACAGGTACTCCACCAACCACCAGGTCGTCATCGACGCCGACACCCACCTGGTCGTGGCGATCGGCCGCCCCGTGCCCGGGAACCGCCACGACAGCAAGGCCTGGGAAGAGTCCGGGGCGAAGGCCGCCGTCGGCCAGACCACAACCATTGCCGACGGCGGCTACCTGGGCGCCGGCCTGGTCATCCCACACCGACGCCCACCTGGCGGCGAGCTCCCCGAGTGGAAGCAGGAGCACAACCACTCCACAAGCAGGTCCGCGCCCGCGTCGAGCACGTCTTCGCCCGCTCGCTCATTGATGTGGCCCGGGCAGCAGCACGCACCCCACCCCGGCCGAGCATTCTCGCCTCGGTGGCCACCACCAAGCGCCGCTGCCGCTCGTTAAGATGTGGCAACAACACCCCGAAGCGAAGGGTGAGTTGGGACAAGATCTCCGCGGGGAACGTCATACCAGCCCAACGAGCCTGCGGACCCCGAAGCAACATCTTGATTCTTTACGGCTCCAGTGGGTGCGGCAACGCTGCCATGAAGCCCCAGGCAGGACGGCTCCGACGGCGTCGTCGAGGCAGGCGTGGGCGTCGGAGACGACGAACTGGGCCCCGTTCAGGCCGCGGGCGATGAGCGAGCGCAGGAACGCCAGCCGGCTCCGTCCTCGGCGGT
>NZ_JARAVK010000596.1:0-781 GCF_033792765.1 Streptomyces sp. PA03-6a
AGGCGACCATTTCGCGTTTGAGCGCGCCGCGGCTCTCAACATAGAGGGCCTGGTAGATCGCTTCGTGCGAGATGCGCATCGATTGGTCCTCGGGGAACTCGACCTTCAACCGGTGAGAGATCTGCTCCGGGCTCCAGGACGACATCCACTTCCGGTCCTGACGGTGCGGTTTGTTGCGTCCCTTCCAATGCCCCGTCTCCGGTCCCTGCACCGGAGTTCCGTCCAGACGGCGGACATGGCCCGACAACCGCTCCTGCACGTAGTCGTGGAGCCGTTGATGCGTGACGAGTTTCGCCTGCTTCGGACGAAGCGCCAGTAGATCCGCTTTCCACTGTGCGACCGAAGCACGGTAGTCCAGCTTGCCTCCGCGGGTCGCCGCGTTGCGACGGAGCTCGCGGGAGATCGTCGACGGAGCACGGCCCAGCCGCCGCCCTATCTCACGGACTCCGGCTCCTTGTGCCCTGAGGAGGGCTATTTCTTCACGTTCATGAAACGACAGATACCGCCCCGCGAGCGGGGCAAGATCAACCGACGGCATGCCTCCACGCTGCCGGAACCATCGGGCGCCGGCAGCCGGCGACACACCGACCACACCGGCGGCCTCTTCGCTGAGAAGTCCTTTGGCGATCTCACGCCAGAACCCACGCTCGATCTCTCGCCGCAACGAGGGCGCCCCGGGCGACTTCATCGCAGACCTACCCGTCAGTTCCTTCATCCACCCTGCCGGCCTGCCCATCACACCTCCGCAGTCGAGGTGTTGCGACGACCGGTTGAATCCGCC
>NZ_JARAVK010000597.1:0-764 GCF_033792765.1 Streptomyces sp. PA03-6a
AGGTCGATCTGCGGGGCCGAGAACATCGCGAAGCCCAGCGTGTGCGTACCGTCGATGCCGGGCACGTCCGCGTTCAGCCACGCGGAGTACGTGCTCGGGGACAGGCGCAGGTCGATGCGGCCCGAGGCGTCGACGGCGAACGCCTTGGGGGCGGTGTTGCGCTCCACGTCCTTCAGGATGAGCGTGCCGGGAAGGGCCTTGCCGCGCCGGTCCTTGGCGGTGACCGTCAGGTTGACCCGGCGGCCCTCCTTGTTCACCCCGACCGTGGTGCGGGCCAGGGCCGTGCCGTCGGCGCCGGTGGCGACGAGGCGGGTGGAGTAGGCGCCGTTGTCCTCGGCCGCGTCGAGGTGGGTGATCACGCCGACGGAGGCGGTGCCGTGGGCGGGCACGGTCAGCCGCGGTTCGGTCAGCGTGAACAGGCCCTCGGGCAGCTGGCCCGGGCTCAGGGACAGGTCCACGGTGACCGGTGCGGCGCCGGAGTTGGTGTAGGTGACGTCCTTGCGGACCGTCTGACCCGGCGTGTACGGGTAGTGCGTCTGCGCGTACGCGTCGCCGGAGGCGACCAGCGTGGCCTTCACGGCGGCGGCGACGTCCACGCGCCCGCTGCCCGCCTCGAAGGGGCTGAACCGCTGGGTGCTCGCGGTGGTGCTGATCAGGGCGGCCTTGAGCTGCTGCCCCGTCCAGTCCGGGTGCTCGGCGGCCAGCAGGGCCGCGGCGCCCGCCACGTGCGGCGTCGCCATGGAGGTGCCGCTCATCGTCTGGTA
>NZ_JARAVK010000598.1:0-762 GCF_033792765.1 Streptomyces sp. PA03-6a
CCCAAGCGCCAGCTTGGGTGGAGTCGTCGTTGAAATACCACTCTGGTCGTGCTGGATGTCTAACCTCGGTCCGTGATCCGGATCAGGGACAGTGTCTGGTGGGTAGTTTAACTGGGGCGGTTGCCTCCTAAAGAGTAACGGAGGCGCCCAAAGGTTCCCTCAGCCTGGTTGGCAATCAGGTGTTGAGTGTAAGTGCACAAGGGAGCTTGACTGTGAGACTGACGGGTCGAGCAGGTACGAAAGTAGGGACTAGTGATCCGGCGGTGGCTTGTGGAAGCGCCGTCGCTCAACGGATAAAAGGTACCCCGGGGATAACAGGCTGATCTTCCCCAAGAGTCCATATCGACGGGATGGTTTGGCACCTCGATGTCGGCTCGTCGCATCCTGGGGCTGGAGTCGGTCCCAAGGGTTGGGCTGTTCGCCCATTAAAGCGGTACGCGAGCTGGGTTTAGAACGTCGTGAGACAGTTCGGTCCCTATCCGCTGTGCGCGTAGGAGTCTTGAGAAGGGCTGTCCCTAGTACGAGAGGACCGGGACGGACGAACCTCTGGTGTGCCAGTTGTCCTGCCAAGGGCATGGCTGGTTGGCTACGTTCGGGAGGGATAACCGCTGAAAGCATCTAAGCGGGAAGCCTGCTTCGAGATGAGGACTCCCACCCCCTTGAGGGGTTAAGGCTCCCAGTAGACGACTGGGTTGATAGGCCGGATGTGGAAGCCCAGTAATGGGTGGAGCTGACCGGTACTAATAAGCCGAGGGCTTGTCC
>NZ_JARAVK010000599.1:0-752 GCF_033792765.1 Streptomyces sp. PA03-6a
GGCGGGAGGGGTCCGCGCCGGCGATGCGGGCGACGGTGGAGGCCCGCCCCTTGTGCGACTCGAAGATCTGCGGCTCCAGGCCGACCTCCGCGAGCTTCTCCGCCACGTACTCGGCGGCGGCCCGCTCACCCGGCCCGGAGTGGTCGCCGTAGTTGCTGGTGTCGATCCGGATGAGGTCCCGGCAGAGGTCGACGACCTCGTCCTCGCCGGTGGTCGTACGGGCGGCCGAGTTCGACTCACTCACGCTGTCTCCTTCGTTCGTCGGTCACGGCCATCCTCCCCCGCGCACTCCGCGGCCCGCGAGGGCCCCGGGGCGGCCGTCACGCTCCCGTCACGGGAAGCGCGTGATCGGGGACCTCCGGATGTTTGCTATTGTTTTCCACGTCGCCGGGCCGAGTGCCGGGCGGCGAACACCTTGTCCGGGTGGCGGAATGGCAGACGCGCTAGCTTGAGGTGCTAGTGCCCTTTATCGGGCGTGGGGGTTCAAGTCCCCCCTCGGACACCACGTAGACGCCTGTGGGCGGCACCACCGGGAGACCGGTGGTGCCGCCCACAGGCGTCTGCGGCGCTTCCGGCGGCGCGCGCCGTCAGCTGCCGAGGACGGCGCGTTTCTGCGTCTGGAACTCCTCCTCGGTGAGGATTCCCTGCTCCTTCAGTGCGCCGAGCTGCTTGAGCTGCTCCAGCTTCCCCGCCATGTCGCCCCCCGGCGCGGGCGGCGGCGGAGGCGGGGCGGCCGCGCCGGGGGGCGACAT
>NZ_JARAVK010000059.1:0-43116 GCF_033792765.1 Streptomyces sp. PA03-6a
GGCGCCCGCAGATCCCGTACGGCCTGCGCGAAGGCGTTTCCGCGAGCCTTGTAGTCCGCGAACATGTCCATCGAGGCGCAGGCCGGTGCCAGCAGCACCGTGTCCCCCGGGTGGGCGAGGTCCCGCGCGGCGTGGACGGCCGCCGCCATCGCCCCAGTGTCGGTGCGGTCGAGGTCGACGACCGGGACCTCGGGGGCGTGTCGCGCGAGCGCTTCACGGATCAGGGCGCGGTCGGCCCCCATCAGCACGGCGCCGCGCAGCCGCTTGGCCGCGCCCTTGACGAGCTCGTCGAAGGTGGCGCCCTTGGCGAGGCCGCCGCCGATCCAGACGATGTGCTCGTAGGCCGCGAGGGAGGCCTCGGCGGCGTGGGTGTTGGTGGCCTTGGAGTCGTCGACGTAGTCCACGTCGTCGATCCGGTCCACGTGGGCGATGCGGTGGGCGTCCGGCCGGAAGGCGCGCAGGCCGTCGCGGACGGCGGCCGGCGGGGCGCCGAACGCGCGGGCGAGGGCGGCGGCGGCCAGGGCGTTGGCGATGTTGTGCGGGGCCGGCGGGTGCACGTCGGAGACCTCGGCCAGCTCCTGGGCGTTCTTGTGCCGCTCGGGCGCGAAGGCCCGGTCGACCAGGATGCCCTCGACGACCCCGAACTCCGAGGGCCGGGGGCTGCCGAGGCCGAAGCCGATCGCGCGGCAGCCCTCCTCGACGTCGGCCTCGCGCACCAGCGCCTCGGTGGCGGGGTCCGCGAGGTTGTAGACGCAGGCGACCTTGTTGCCCTCGTAGATGCGGCCCTTGTCGGCGGCGTAGGCCTCCATCGAGCCGTGCCAGTCGAGGTGGTCCGGGGCGAGGTTCAGGACGGCGGCCGAGTGCGGGCGCACCGAGGGGGCCCAGTGCAGCTGGTAGCTGGACAGCTCCACGGCGAGGACGTCGTACTCCTGCCCGGACAGGACGACGTCCAGGACCGGCGTGCCGATGTTGCCGACCGCCGCGGTGCGCAGGCCCGCAGCGCGCAGGATGGAGGCGAGCATCTGCACGGTCGTGGTCTTGCCGTTGGTCCCGGTGACGGCGAGCCAGGGCGCCGCCCCGGGGCCGCGCAGCCGCCAGGCCAGCTCCACGTCGCCCCACACGGGCACGCCCGCGGCGCCGGCGGCCGTGAAGAGCGGGCTGGTGGGCTTCCACCCGGGCGAGGTGACGATCAGTTCGGTGCCCTCGGGCAGGGTCCGGCCGTCCCCGAGCCGCACGGTGACGCCCAGCGCCTCCAGCTCGGCGGCCTGGGCCCGGACCCGCTCGTCGTCGCCGTCGTTGACGACCGTCACGCGGGCGCCGAGGGCGTGCAGCACCTTGGCGGCGGGCACGCCCGAGACGCCGAGGCCCGCGACGGTGACCCGGCGGCCCGGCAGTCCGAGCCGCCCGGCCGCCTCGACGGCGGCCCGCGGAAGTCCGTCCTGACGGGAGCCGGGTTCCTGCCCGGGGGCCGAGGTCACTGCGCGGCCACCCAGCCCGCGTAGAAGAGACCGAGGCCGACGGCCATGCACATGCCCTGGATGATCCAGAAGCGGACGACGACCAGGACCTCGCTCCAGCCCTTGAGTTCGAAGTGGTGCTGCAGCGGTGCCATGCGGAAGACGCGCTTGCCGGTCAGGCGGAAGGAGCCGACCTGGATGACCACGGAGAGGGTGATCAGGACGAAGAGGCCGCCCAGGATCGCCAGCAGCAGCTCGGTGCGGGAGCAGATGGCCAGACCGGCCAGGGCGCCGCCGAGCGCGAGCGAGCCGGTGTCACCCATGAAGATCTTGGCCGGCGAGGTGTTCCACCACAGGAAGCCGAAACAGGCGCCCATCAGCGCCGCGGCGACGACCGCGAGGTCGAGCGGGTGCGGTACGTCGTAGCAGCCGGGCCCCGCGGTGATGACGTTGGAGCAGGACTGGCCGTACTGCCACACGCCGATGACGGTGTAGGAGGCGAAGACCATCACCGAGGCACCGGTGGCCAGGCCGTCGAGGCCGTCGGTGAGGTTCACGCCGTTCGACATCGCGAGGATCATGAACAGCGCCCAGATCACGAAGATCACCGGGCCGAGGGACCAGCCGAAGTCCTGTGTGAAGGACAGCCGGGTGGAGGCCGGGGTGACGCCGCGGGCGTCGGAGAACTGCAGCGACAGCACCGCGAAGGTGATGCCGACGATCAGCTGGCCCGCCATCTTCGCCTTGGCCCGCAGGCCCAGGCTGCGCTGCTTGACGATCTTGATGTAGTCGTCGAGGAAGCCGACGACGCCCAGTCCCGTGAAGAGGAAGAGCACCAGCACGCCGGAGATCGTCGGGCGCTCCGAGGTGATGACCTTGGTGAGCGCGTACGCGACGAGCGTGGCCAGGATGAAGGCGATGCCGCCCATGGTGGGCGTACCGCGCTTGCTGTGGTGTTCCTTGGGCCCGTCGTCGCGGATGAACTGGCCGTAGCCCTTGCGGGCCAGCAGCTTGATCAGCATCGGGGTACCGACGAGGGACAGGAACAGACCGAGAACACCGGAGACCAGGATCTGGTTCATTACTCGGCGCCCCCGCCCTCGACGCCGTCGAGCAGCGCGAGTGCGACCCGCTCCAGGCCGACCGCCCTCGATGCCTTCACCAGCACGACGTCCCCCGGACGCAGTTCACTGCGCAACAGGTCGATCGCCGCCTCAGCGTCGGACACGTGCACCGACTCCTCACCCCACGAACCCTCGTTGTAGGCGCCCATTTGCACCCAGGCGGCCGCCTGGCCGCCGACTGCCACGAGCTTGCTGACGTTGAGCCGGACGGCCAGCCGTCCGACAGCGTCGTGCTCCGCGAGGGCCTCCCCGCCGAGCTCCGCCATCTCGCCCAGCACCGCCCACGTGCGTCCCCCGCGTGCCTCGGCGGCACGGCCCATGGCCGCGAGCGCGCGCAGGGCGGCTCGCATGGATTCGGGGTTCGCGTTGTAGGCGTCGTTCACGACCGTCACGCCGTCCGGCCGTTCGACGACCTCCATGCGCCAGCGGGACAGCGTCCCCGCCTCGGAGAGCGCGGTGGCGATCTCTTCGACGGGCATGCCGAGTTCACGGGCTACGGCGGCCGCGGCAAGCGCGTTCGACACGTGGTGCTCACCGTACAGGCGCAAGGTCACTTCGCTGCACCCGGTAGGCGTTGTGAGCGTGAAGACGGCCTGACCTCGGTCGTTGAGGCGGACGTTCTCGGCGCGGACGTCTGCGTCGGCGGACTCGCCGAACAGCACGACGCGCGCCTTGGTGCGGGAGGACATGGCGCGTACGAGGGGATCGTCCGCATTGAGCACGGCGACGCCGCCGTCGGCGGCCTCCGGCAGCGCCTCGACCAGCTCGCCCTTGGCCTGGGCGATCTGATCCCGGCCGCCGAACTCGCCGATGTGGGCGGTGCCGACGTTGAGGACCACGCCGATCCGCGGCGGGGTCAGCTCGGTGAGGTAGTGGATGTGGCCGATGCCGCGGGCGCCCATCTCCAGCACCAGGTGCCGGGTGGAGGCGTCGGCGCGCAGCGCGGTCAGCGGCAGGCCGATCTCGTTGTTGAGCGAGCCGGGCGGCCACACGGTGGGCGCGAGCCGCTGCAGCAGCTGCGCGGTGAGGTCCTTGGTGCTGGTCTTGCCCGCCGATCCGGTCAGCGCCACGAGGGTCGCGCCGAGCCGTTCGATGACGTGCCTGGCCAGTGCGCCCAGGGCGACCTGGACGTCGTGCACGACGATCGCGGGCACGCCGACCGGCCGGGCGGCCAGTACGGCAACCGCTCCGGCCGCCACGGCCCGCTCCGCGTAGTCGTGACCGTCCACGTGCTCGCCCTGGAAGGCGACGAAGAGGCCGCCCGGCGTCACCTTGCGGGAGTCGATCTCCACGGACCCGGTGACGGGCACCGTCGGGTCCGGTATGTCGTACGTGCTCCCGCCGACCGCGTGTGCGACCTCGGCGAGGGTGAGTGGGATCACAGCTGGTCCTGGTCCTTCTCCTGCGCTGGCGTGCCGGCGGCCCGTTCGATGGCCGCGCGCAGCACTTCTCGGTCGTCGAAGGGGCGTACCACTCCGGCGATGTCCTGGCCCTGCTCATGGCCCTTGCCGGCCACCAGTACGGTGTCGTCCGGCCGGGCCAGGGCGACGGCGGTCGCGATGGCCGCCGCCCGGTCGGGTTCGACGACGACATGGCCCCGCTCGTGCGCGGGCACCCCGGCCGCTCCGGCCAGCATCGCGGTGAGGATCGCGAGCGGATCCTCGGAGCGGGGGTTGTCGGAGGTCAGCACGGCCGTGTCGGCCAGCCGTGCCGCGGCGGCGCCCATCGGGCCGCGTTTGGTCTCGTCGCGGTCCCCGCCGCAGCCGAGGACGATGTGCAGGTTGCCCTTGGTGACCTTGCGCAGGGCCCGCAGCACCGATTCGACGGCGTCGGTCTTGTGGGCGTAGTCGACGACCGCGAGGTACGGCTGGCCCGCGTCGACGCGCTCCAGCCGGCCCGGCACGCCCGGGACGGCGGCGACGCCCTGGGCGGCCGTCTGCGGGTCGATCCCGGCCACCGCCAGGGCAACGATCGCGGCGAGGGCGTTGGCGACGTTGAAGGGGCCGGGAAGGGGCGAGGCGGCCTCGATGCGCACGCCGCCCGGGCCGACGACGGTGAAGGTGGAGCGCAGCGGCCCGGTCACGACGTGCTCGGCGCGCCAGTCGGCGTCGGGGTGGCCGTCGGCGGAGAAGGTGGTGACCGGCACCTGCGACTCGCGGACCAGGCGGCGGCCGTACTCGTCGTCGATGTTGACCACGCCGGCCTTGCTGCGGCGCGGGGTGAACAACTGCGCCTTGGCCTGGAAGTAGTCCTCCATGCCCGAGTGGAACTCCATGTGCTCGGGGCTGAGGTTGTTGAAGACGGCGACGTCGAAGACCGCCCCGTCCACCCGTCCCAGCACCAGGGCGTGGCTGGAGACCTCCATGACCAGGGACTCGATCCCGCGCTCGCGCATCACCGCGAAGAGTGCCTGCAGGTCCGTGGCCTCGGGGGTGGTGCGCTCGCTCTTGATCCGCTCGTCGCCGATCCGGGACTCGACCGTGCCGATCAGTCCCGTCCCGCCGCCGTGCACCGCCCGCAGGCCGCCCTCGATGAGGTAGGCGGTGGTGGTCTTGCCGGAGGTGCCGGTGATCCCGATCTGCAGCAGGTCCTCACCCGGCCGGCCGTAGATCTCGGCGGCCAGTTCGCCCATCCGCGACCGGGGGTCCTCGACCGTCAGCACCGGCAGGCCGGTCGCCGCCGCGCGCTCGGCGCCCGCCGGGTCGGTGAGGATCGCCGCGGCCCCCAGTTCGGCCGCCTGCGGGGCGAAGTCGGCACCGTGGAAGCGGGCACCGGGCAGCGCGGCGTACAGGTCGCCGGGGCGGACGGCCCGCGAGTCGTGCGTGATCCCGGTGACCGGGGCGGCGCCCGGCGCGGGCGGTTCCGCGTCCAGCCGCGCGGCCAGTTCCGCGGTCGGTACGGGCCGGACCCGGGTGGGGCGGGGCGCGCCCGGCTGCGTCGGTTCGGGGCGGGGGGACTGATCAGCGTGTGACACGGCCGTGAGAGTACCCGCCGCGCCGGGCTCCGGGCCAAAAGCCCCTCGCCGGGCTTCCGGCCTGCTGCTTCCTCCGGTACGGTCCGCGTGCGCGGGGCTACCGCCCGTACCTTCCGCTGTGGGGTCGTGTCCGTTCACGGCCGCCGTTCCTTCCTCCCCTGCTCGCCGGTCACGGCTTCGAGGGGTCCCACTCGACCGGCAGGTTCGGGGCCTTGGTTCCGCTGGGCGCCGCCTGCAGGGACTTCAGGGCGAACTCCATGACCCGCTTGAACACCGGGCCGCAGATCTGACCACCGAAATAACTGCCGCGGGTCGGGTTCTGGATCACGCAGGACACGGTCAGCCGCGGGTCGTCGGCGGGGGCGAATCCCATGAACGAGGCCGTGTAGCCGCTGTAGGTGCCCGTTTCCGGGTCCACCCGGTTGGCCGTGCCGGTCTTGCCCGCGACGCGGTACCCCGCGATGCGGGCCTTGGTGCCGGTGCCCTGCTCGTCGCCGACCACGGACTCCAGCATGGTGGTGAGCGTCTTGGCGGTCTTCGCGCTGACCACCCGGGTCCGCGGCGCCTGCGGGGACGGGACGAAGCGGCCGTCCGGGCCGGTCGTGCCGCGCACCAGGCTGGGCTCGACCCGTACACCGCCGTTGGCGATCGTCGAGTAGACCGAGGTGGCCTGCAGCGCGTTCAGCGACAGGCCCTGCCCGAAGGGGATGGTGTACTGCTGGGACGCGTTCCACTGGTCCGGCCTCGCCAGGATGCCGGGCGTCTCGCCGGGGAAACCGACCCCCGTGGGCCGCCCGATGCCGAATTTCCTCAGGTACGAGTAGAGGACGCGGTTGGCCTGCTTCTGGTTCTTGCCGAGTTGCTCGGCGGCCAGGATCGTGCCGATGTTGCTGGACTTGGCCAGCACGCCGTTCAGAGTCAGGTGCCAGGTGCCGTGGTCCACGTCGTCGTGGAAGACGCGGTCGGCGCGCGGCAGGGTGCCGGGCACCGTGACGTGGGTGTCCGGGGTGGCCACGCCCTCGTCGAGGACCGCGGCCATGGACATCAGCTTGCTGACGCTGCCGGGCTCGTACGCGTCCTGCAGCGCGGCGTTGCCGAGGGCGGTGGGGTCGGCCCGGGTCAGGTCGTTGGGGTCAAAGCCGGGGGCGTTGGCCATGGCCAGTACCTGCCCGGTGCGGGTGTCCTGGACGATCACGTAGCCGCGGTCGGCGTCGGACGCCCTCACCTGCTGGGTGATCGCCCGCTGGGCGGCCCACTGGATGTCCCGGTCCAGGGTCAACTCCACGTCGGTGCCGGGCTCGGCGGCGCGCTCCTGCACGCTGGCCGTGGGCACCCGGCGGCCGCCTGACTGGGCGTAGGTGACGGTGCCGTCCTTGCCCGCCAGCGCCTTGTCCAGGCGGCTCTCCAGGCCGCCGCCGCCCGCGCCGGAGGCGTTCACCCAGCCGATCACGCCCGCCGCGAGGTCACTCGCGGGGTAGACGCGCTTGGCGTGCCGAAGCCGGAAGACCCCGGCGAGGTAGTTGACGCCGTCGCCCTTCTCGGCCCGGTCGGCGAGCGCGCTCTGCAGGTCCTTGATCTGGTTCCAGACCTGCGGCGACTGCTGCCGGGCGATGATCTCGTTGCGGGACCCCGGGTAGTTGGCAAGCTGCCTGGCGATCTTCTTCTGGTCGCCGTCGACGATCGGCGCGAGCAGTTCGGCGGCGCGCGCCGGGGCGTCCTTGGCCTTCGCGTACTCGGGGGTGAAGAGCATCGGGTCGGCCGTGATGTCGTACGCGTCGACGGTGGTGGCCAGGTCGACCCCGTTGCGGTCGGTGATCGTCCCGCGCTCGGCGGCGAGGGTCACCTTGACGTTGCGGTTGACCTCGGCCTTGGCGGCGTAGGTCGCGGCGTCCACGGCCTGCACCTGGAAGAGCCGGATCACGAAGGTGAGCATCACCAGCGTCAGCGCGAAGCTGACCAGCCGCAGGCGCGGCCGTGGCCGGCCCAGCCGCAGCAGCGGCGCACCGGCCGGCGTGACCGGGCGCGGGGGCCTGCGCCGCGGCGGTACGGCCCCGCGGCCGGCCCGGTCCCGGGCGCCCCTGGCGTCGCGTCCGCCGGCGGCCGGCCTGCGGGCCCCGGGGGTGCGTCCGTGCGGCACGCCGGAGGTGCCGGCGCTGCCGGACGTACCGGACGTACCGGACGCGCCGGACGCGCCGGATCCCTCGCGGCGGGGGGTGGGCCTGCGGGCCCGCGGGTCACGGCCCGTCTCGCGGGCGGTCCGGCCGCCGTCGTCACGTGGCCGCGCGCCGCGTGCGGCGGGCTGGCGTGGCCCCGCCTGCTGCCCGGGTGCGGTCCTGCGGCGGGGTTCGCCGGGCTCGCCGCCGCGTGCGGGCGTTCCGGCGTCGCCGTCGCGTCCCCGGGGCACCTGCCGGCGCCGGGGCGCTGCCCCGCCGCCGTCACCGCGGCCGCCACGGCCCCGGGCGTCGGGCCCCGGGCGGCCGGCGCCGTTCTCCCGGTCGGCCCGGTCGCGCCGTTCGCCCCGCTCGCCGCGGTCGCCCCGCTCGCGCGGCGGCTCCCCGTCGCGGGTCACCACGCCCCGGCACCTTCCCGGCCGGCCGGACGGGCGGATCGGGGCGGGTGGAGGGCACGGGGCCCCGGAGCAGCGGTCACGGGGTCTCCTTGGGGCTCGCGCTGGGCTTGGCGGAGGCGGACGGCGTCGGGCCCAGGGAGGCGGCCGCGGAGCCGCTGGGCGCGACGGTGGCGGGCGCCGTGCTCGGGCTGGGGGCCGGCACGTACGGCGCGGCCCCGGGGCGGCCCAGGACGGTGCCGTCGGGGGCGAGGAAGGCCGGGTTGCCGCCGGGGACCATGCCCAGGTCGCGGGCCTGCTCGTCCAGCGCGTCCGGCGCCGAGTACTGGTCGACCTCCTGCTGCAGCGCCTGCTCCTCGTCGGTGTACTGGGTGGTCTTCTTCTGCAGCTCGCTGAGCTTGAAGGAGTCCCGGTTCACCGCCGAGTTGAGCAGCAGCAGGGTGATCAGGCCGCCGCCCAGCAGCAGCACGATCAGCAGGACGAAGGGCGAGCGCGCCGCCGAGCTGCGCCGCCTCACGCCAGGGCCTCGCGGATCCGCTGGGCGCCCCGCAGCCGCGCCGGGGCGGCCCGGCGGTTGGCGGCGATCTCGTCCTCCGTGGGCAGCTCGGCGCCGCGGGTGAGCAGCTTCAGCCGCGGCTGGTACTGCTCCGGCACCACGGGCAGCCCGGGCGGCGCCGTGATGGCCGCGCCGGCGGCGAGGACGCCCTTGACGAGGCGGTCCTCCAGGGAGTGGTAGGACAGCACGACGATCCGGCCGCCGACGGCGAGCGTGGCGACGGCCGCGGGGATGGCGCGCTCCAGCACCGTCAGCTCCCCGTTGACCTCGATGCGCAGCGCCTGGAAGGTGCGCTTGGCCGGGTTGCCCCCGGTCCGCTTGGCGGCCTGCGGCAGCGCCTCGCGGATCAGCTCGACCAGCCGGGCGCTGGTGGTGAAGGGCTCGCGTGCCCGCTCGCGGACGACCGCCTCCACGATCTTGCGGGCGAACTTCTCCTCGCCGTAGTCACGCAGCACCCGCACCAGCTCGCCCGGCGGGTAGGTGTTGAGGACCTCGGCGGCGCTGATGCCCGCGGTCTGGTTCATGCGCATGTCCAGCGGCGCGTCCTGGGCGTAGGCGAAGCCGCGGTCGGCCTCGTCCAGCTGCATGGAGGAGACGCCCAGGTCGAACAGGACGCCCTGCACCCTGGGGACGCCGAGCCGCTGCAGCACCTCGGGGATCTCGTCGTAGACGGCGTGCACGAGGGTGGCCCGGTCGCCGTAGGGGGCGAGCCGCTCACCGGCGAGCTTGAGCGCGGCGGGGTCGCGGTCGACGGCGACCAGCCGGACCTCGGGGAATCGCCGCAGCAGTGCCTCGCTGTGCCCGCCGAGGCCGAGGGTGGCGTCCACGACCACGGCGCCCGGCGCTTCGACGGCGGGCGCCAGCATGTCCAGGCAGCGGTCCAGCATGACCGGGACGTGGCGTGGCTCGGACGGGGTGGTGCTCATGAAGCCCTTCTCATCTGCTCGCGGGGACGTACCACTGGGTCCCCGCCCGCTCGTGGGCGGCCTTCTGGCACCGGGGAAGGAGTGCCAGCGGACCGGGGAGCGGGAGGAGGCCGAGCGTCACGTACTCGTACGTGAGCCATCAGGCTACGGGCGAGGTCACAGTAAGCCGGGAGGCACCTCCTGGGACAACGCCGAAAAGGCGTCTTCCTGACCCGCCAGATAGTCCTCCCAGGCCGCCGCGTCCCACACCTCGACCCGGGTGTTGGCGCCGATCACCGCGCAGTCGCGGCGCAGTCCGGCGTAGTCGCGCAGGGGCTGCGGGAGGGTGACGCGGCCCTGCTTGTCGGGGACCTCGTCATGGGCGCCGGCGAAGAGCACGCGCATGTAGTCGCGTGCCGCCCTGGAGGTGAGGGGGGCGCTGCGCAGCTCCTCGGTGAGGGCCCGGAAGCCTTCGACCGGCCATACGTACAGGCAGCGCTCCTGGCCCTTGGTGATGACCAGGCCGTCCGCGAACTGGTCGCGGAACTTCGCGGGGAGGACGAGCCGGCTCTTGTCGTCCAGCCGTGGCGCGTACGTCCCGAGGAACATCCGCACCTCCCGCACCAGGTTGGTCGACCCACTTCGCGCCACTTTACTCCACCGGCCCCCACGGTCAACGAGAAGCCTGCCCTGGCACGGGCGCCCTCGTGGGCGTCCGCGCCCGAATCACCCGCACGGGCGAGCGCGCGCGACGCCTGTGGGTTACCTCACAGTGCACCGGTTTGACCGAGATTTGCCGGACCCCACAGCAGGTCGGAAAGGACCGCGCCCTCTACGGTCGTGTCATGTCGATAAACGCGCATGAGTCCGCGGTTCCCGCCGGCACCGGCACGGCATCCGTCACCGACCGGCTGGTCGAGGCGAACCGGCGCTACGCGGAGCAGTTCCGCGACCCCGGCATGGACGCCCGCCCCGTTCTGCAGGTGGCCGTGGTCGCCTGCATGGACGCCCGCCTCGACCTGCACAAGGCGCTGGGCCTGGAGCTCGGCGACTGCCACACCATCCGCAACGCCGGCGGCGTGGTCACCGACGACACCATCCGCTCGCTGACCATCAGCCAGCGCGCCCTGGGCACCCGCTCGGTCGTGCTGATCCACCACACCGGCTGCGGCCTGGAGTCGCTGACCGAGGAGTTCCGCACGGAGCTGGAGGAGGAGGTGGGCCAGCGTCCGACCTGGGCGGTGGAGTCCTTCCGTGACGTCGACCAGGACGTGCGGCAGTCGATGCAGCGGGTCCGGACGTCCCCCTTCCTGACCCACACGGGCGATGTGCGGGGGTTTGTGTTCGACGTGCACACCGGCCTGCTGCGCGAAATCACAAACGAGTAACGGAAGCGGAGTGACGCGGAGCATAGTTGAAGGGGAGAATGCTTCGTGTAACGGGGAGGGCCGGTCCAGGGATGACCGTGTCCCCAGGAACGGGCCGAGGAGAACCGGGTGACGACCTATGACGCGCGAGCGAGCCTCAGCGATCTGACTGCCACGGCGGACCGCGTACGCCGGTCGGTGGAGAACGTGATCGAGGGCAAGCCCGAGGTCGTACGGACTGCGCTGACGGTGCTGCTCGCCGAGGGACATCTGCTCATCGAGGATGTCCCCGGCGTCGGCAAGACGATGCTTTCCAAGGCGCTGGCCCGGTCGATCGACTGCTCGGTCCGGCGCATCCAGTTCACGCCGGACCTCCTGCCGTCGGACATCACCGGGGTCAGCGTCTTCGACCAGCAGCGCCGCGACTTCGAGTTCAAGCCGGGCGCGATCTTCGCGCAGATCGTCGTCGGCGACGAGATCAACCGCGCGTCGCCCAAGACGCAGTCGGCGCTGCTGGAGTCGATGGAGGAGCGGCAGGTCACCATCGACGGCAGCACCTACCCGCTGCCGAGCCCCTTCATGGTCATCGCCACCCAGAACCCGGTGGAGATGGAGGGGACGTATCCCCTGCCCGAGGCGCAGCGGGACCGCTTCATGGCCCGGGTCTCCATCGGTTACCCCAGCATGGAGGCCGAGCTGGAGATGCTCGACGTGCACGCGGGCGTCAGCCCGCTGGACGACCTGCAGCCGGTCGCCCACGCGCACGAGATCGTCAAACTCGTCGACGCGGTACGGACGGTGCACGTGTCCCCGGCCGTACGGCACTACGCGGTGAGCCTGGTCTCGGCCACCCGGGACCACCCGGACCTGAGACTCGGCGCCTCCCCCCGCGCCACACTGCACCTGGTGCGCGCCGCCCGCGCCGCGGCGGCCCTGGACGGCCGGGACTACGTGCTCCCCGACGACGTCCAGACGCTGGCCGGCGCCGTGCTGGCGCACCGTCTGCTGCCGACCGCACAGGCCCAGTTGAACCGGCGCACCCCGGAGCAGGTCGTCGCGGAGATCGTGCAGCGCACGCCGGTCCCCGACCCGTACGGCAGCCGGTGACCCGGACGACGGACGGGGACGCTGGAGGTGCCGCGTGACCGAGCGTGAAAGCGGCTTCCGGGCCGCCCTGGGCGGCCTCACCACACGGGGCCGCTCGTTCCTCGCCGCGGGGATCGCGGCGGCCGTCTGCGCCTACGTCCTGGGGCAGCCGGACCTGCTGCGGGTCGGCCTGCTGCTGGCCGTGCTGCCGCTGGTCTGCGTGGCCGTGCTCCACCGCACGCGCTACCGCGTCGCCGGCAGCCGCCGGCTGTCGCCGTCGCGCGTGCCGGCGATGTCCGAGGCGCGGGTGCACCTGCGGGTGGACAACGTGTCGCGGCTGCCCACCGGCCTGCTGATGCTCCAGGACCGGGTGCCGTACGTGCTGGGGCCCCGGCCCCGCTTCATCCTGGACCGGGTGGAGCCCGGCGGCCACCGCGAGGTGTCCTACCGGGTCCGCTCCGACCTGCGCGGACGCTACCCGCTGGGGCCGCTGCAGCTGCGGCTGACCGACCCCTTCGGCATGTGCGAGCTGACCCGTTCCTTCAGCGCGTACGACACCCTGACCGTGGTGCCCCGCGTGGAGCCGCTGCCGCCGGTCAAGCTCAAGGGCGACTCCTCCGGCTACGGGGAGAGCCGCACCCGCGCGCTGACCCTGGCGGGCGAGGACGACGTGATCCCGCGCGGCTACCGCCACGGCGACGACCTGCGCCGGGTGCACTGGCGCTCGACCGCCAAGTACGGCGAGCTCATGGTGCGCCGCGAGGAGCAGCCGCACCGCGCCCGGTGCACGGTGCTGCTGGACACCCGGGCCGTGGCGTACTTCGGCGCCGGCCCGGACTCGGCCTTCGAGTGGGTGGTGTCCGGGGCGGCCTCGGTGGCGATGCACATGCTGGAGCGCGGCTACTCCGTACGGCTGCTCACCGACACCGGCAGCACGGTGCCCGGGAACGACGGCTTCGGCGGCACCGACTCCTCCGACGCGGCCGGCACCCTGCTGGACACCCTGGCGGTGGTCGACCACTCGGACGGCGCCGGGCTCTCCCGTGCGCTGGACGTGCTGCGCACGGGCAGCGAGGGCCTGCTGGTGGCGTTCTTCGGGGACCTCGACGAGGAGCAGGCGGCGATGGCGGGGCGGATGAGGCAGCGGGCGGGGGCCGCCGTCGCCTTCGTCCTGGACAGCGCCGCCTGGGGGGCGCTGGACGAGGACGGGACGGGACGGCCCGAGGCGCCGCGGACGGGCACGGACGCGGACGCGCCGGAGGACGGCTCGGCCCGGGCCGTGCGGATGCTGCACGAGGCGGGCTGGACGGTGCTCCCGGCCACCGCCGGCGACGGGCTGCCCGACCTGTGGCAGCGCGCCGACCGGTACCGGTCGCGTGAGGAGGCGGGGACGCGATGATGAGCGGACGAGGACGGCTCGCGGTCTGCGCGGCGGCGGCGACGCTGATGACCGCCTGCTCGCTGCTGCCGCTGGCGACGCCGAACTCGTGGATCCTGCAGGCCGCCTTCCTGGTGGCGCTGCAGACCGGGGTGGGCGCGCTGGCCCGGCGGGTGCCGCTGGCCCGCCCGCTGACCGTGCTGGCGCAGGCGGTGGTCACGCTGCTGGTGCTCACCTTGATGTTCGCCGGCGAACAGGCCCTGCTCGGGTTCCTGCCGGGGCCCGCGGCGTACACCCAGTTCGGCAACCTGCTGACGGCCGCGATGCAGGACGTGACCCAGTTCGCCATCCCGGCGCCGGTCACCCCGGGCATCCGGCTGCTGCTGCTCGGCGGCGTGCTGCTGATCGGGCTGACCGTGGACGCACTGGCGGTGACCTACGGCAGCGCGGCCCCGGCCGGGCTGCCGCTACTGGCCCTGTACTCGATCGCGGCGGGGCTGGCCGGGGGCGACGGCACCCGCTGGCCGTACTTCCTGCTGGCGGCCGTCGGTTACCTGCTGCTCCTGCTGGCCGAGGGCCGGGACCGGATCTCGCGCTGGGGCCGGGTCTTCGGCGGCGTCGGGTCCGGGGCGCGCGCCGGGTACGGAGGACCGACCGGGGCGGTGGCCCCGGTGCGGACCGGGCGCCGCATAGGGGCGATGGCGCTCGGCATCGCCCTGGTGGCGCCGGCCGCGCTGCCCTCGATGGGCGTCGGACTGCTGCCGACGGGGGGCTCGGGCACGGGCAACGGACGCGGCGGCGGCACGATCTCCGCGGTCAACCCCGTGGTCGCGCTCCAGGACAACCTCAACCAGCCCGACGACCGCGTCGTGCTCCGGTACCGGACGAACGCCGTCTCCAACGCGGACATGTACCTGCGGATCGTGGCTCTCGACCGCTTCACCGGTGACAAGTGGGAGCCCGCGCAGCGCTCCCTCACCGGCGTGCCCAAGGTGCTGCCCAGCCCCCAGGGGCTCGGTCCCGACGTGAAGGCCACCGAGGTCGCCACCTCGGTCGCGGCGGACAAGAGCTACGTCCAGATGTGGCTGCCGCTGCCGTACCCGGCCACCCAGGTGCAGGTCGACGGGCGCTGGCGCTTCGAGCCCACGGGCCGCACCATCATCGGCGACCGGGGCCAGACCACCTCGGACACCCGTTACCAGGTCAGCAGCCTGGCGCTGGAGCCGACCGCGGAGCAGCTGGCGAGCGCGCCGCCTGCGGACGCCCGGCTGCGGGCCGAGTACACGAAGGTGCCGGACTCGCTGCCCCCCGTGGTGGCGCAGACGGCCCTGGAGGTCACCAAGGACGCCACCAACGACTACGAGCGGGCCCTCGCGCTGCAGCGGTGGTTCACCTCGGGCGCCTTCTCGTACGACACCTCGGTGCGCTCCGGCACCGGTGTGCAGGCCATCACCCGCTTCCTGCGCAACAAGGAAGGGTTCTGCATCCACTTCGCCTTCACGATGGCGGCGATGGCGCGGACCCTGGGCATCCCCGCGCGGGTGGCGGTCGGCTTCACGCCCGGCACCTCGGAGTCGGACGGTGCGTACGCGGTGGGGCTGAAGGACGCGCACGCCTGGCCCGAGGTGTACTTCGAGGGCGTCGGCTGGACGCGGTTCGAGCCCACGCCGACCCGCGGCACCCTGCCGGGCTACACCCAGGAGGCGGCCACCTCCGACTCCGGGCCCACGGCGCCCGACACCCCCGAGCAGTCCGCGGGGGCCGGTGCCAGCACCGGCCCGACCGTCTCCCCGTCCTGCCTGGGCAAGGACGCCCAGCTCGGCAACTGCGACCCCCTGGGGCAGGCCTCAGGCGTCGGCACGCAGGACGAGCGGCTGTGGCCGCGGATCGTCACGTGGACGCTGCGCGTCCTCGCCTGGGCCGTGGTGCCGCTGGTGGTCCTGGTCCTGCTGCTGCCGCTGCTCTGGCGGCGCAGGCAGCGTTCCCAGCGGCTGCGCGGCGGCGGCCAGGACCCGGCGGCCCTGGCGGCGTGGCTGGAGCTCACCGGGCGCGCCCCGGGCACGGCGGGAGCCGACGGGCAGGGGCAGGGCGGGTCATCACAGGGCCTGACCGCCGGCGAGCTGGACGCCATGGGCGCCCGGGACGGTGCCCGGACCCTGGCGGCCTGGCTGGAGCTGATCGACACCGCCTGGGACTACGGTCTGCGGCCCGACGAGTCCGAGACCCCGCGCCGGGTCGCGGCGCGCCTCGTCCGCGACGGCGGCCTGGAAGGGTCCTCGGCGGAGGCGGCGCAGCGTCTGGCGACCTCGGTGGAGCAGGCCCTGTTCTCTCCGCGACCGCCGACCACCACGGGCTCCGCGAAGGACGTCCAGCTGGTGCGCGAGGGGCTGCGCAGGAACGCGGACTTCATGACGCGGATCCGTGCCGTGCTGCTGCCGCGTTCCACGGTCCGGGTCGTCTGGCGGTCCGCGGAGCGCTGGTCGGCGGCCTCGGCCCGCTTCTCGGCCAGGCTGCGCGGTGCGGGCGATGCCGTGATGCGACCGCTGCGGCAGCGTCGGAGCTCCTGAGGCCCCCGGGGCCGGCCGGTCGGCCGGCCCCGGGGGTCCGGTCCCCCGAGCGGCGCGCGGCGGTACGCGGTGCCGACCTGTCGGAGGGCCGCACGCCGCACCCCGCCCGGCCCACGTGAGGACGGCATGGCGAAGGGGGCGGGGTTCCGACCGGAACCCCGCCCCCTTCGTCTTGGTCTGTGTATCAGTGGCCCTGTTCGTCGCGGCGCCGCTGCCAGCGCTCCTCGATGCGGTCCATCATCTTGCGCCGCGGCTGGTGGCGACGGCCCCGTCCAACGGCACCCTGCGGGGAGTTCCCCGCGGGAGCGGGGGCCGCACCCGGTTTGGTGGCACGGCGCCAGCCGGTGACGGCGAGAACGGCACAGCCGAGCATCACGAGGAAGCCCACGACACTGATCCAGGGCTGCTGGGCGATCATGCCGCCCATCAACAGCCCGATGCCCACCAGGAAGCCCGCCACAGCCAGGTAGACGCGCCGCCTGGTGTAGGTGCGCAGCCCGCTTCCCTCAAGCGCCGACGCGAACTTGGGATCTTCGGCGTACAGCGCTCGCTCCATCTGCTCGAGCATGCGCTGCTCGTGCTCCGAGAGCGGCACGGAGTCCTCCTCCTCGTCGGTCGCGGGGGAGCGACCGGTACGACCCTTCCAGGATAGGCAGGGAATCGCCCCCGTGAAACCCGCCCCACTACGCCAATCCGACGGGGGGTGTTTTCCCCGTCGAACGCCACGTCATGCCAGCATAAGGCCCTGAACCGGGAATCGGGGGGCGTGTGACGGACTCCTCCCGGTGGGTGACCGGAAGAGGCAGGGGGCGCCGCCCCCCGTTCCGGCTCAGCCGCGCTCGGCCAGCACGTGCAACTGGGTCGCCACGGCGTGGAACGCGGGCTGCTCGGCGGCGGCCAGTTCCAGCCTCAGCAGGGCGTCCATCGCGCCCGGTTCGGTGTCCACCAGGACGCCGGGGACGAGGTCGGCGAAGACCCTGACGCCGTGCACCGATCCGACCCGCAGCCCGGCGTCGGCGACCAGCGCGGTCAGCTCGCCCGCGGTGAAGCGGCGGGGCACCGGATCGCCCTCGCCCCAGCGGCCGTCGGGGTCGTCCAGGGTGTGCCGGGCCTCGCCGAAGTGACCGGCGAGCGCCCGGGCGAGCACGGCTCCGTGACGACTGGCGGCGAGCAGGCTGAGGGCGCCGGAGGCGCGCAGGGTGCCCGCGGCGTTGCGCACGCCCTCGGCGGGGTCGTCCACGTACTCCAGCACGCCATGGCAGAGCACGACGTCGTGGCTGCCGGCCGGCACGACGTCGAGCAATCCGTGGGCGTCGCCCTGCACCCCGCGGACGCGTTCGGTGACGCCTGCCTCCGCCGCGCGGCGTTCGAGGGCGAAGAGCGCGTCGGGACTGGGGTCGACCACGGTGACCCGGTGACCCAGACTGGCCACGGGTACCGCGAAGTTGCCGGTGCCGCCACCGGTGTCGAGCACGTCGAGGACGTCCCGTCCGGCGGCCTTGGCCTGCCGGTCCAGCGCATCGCGCAGGACCTCCCAGACCACGGCGGTACGCAGGGCTGCGCGGGGCCGCAGCGGTTCGGCCCCTCCTGGACGGGACATGCGGACGGCTCCTCGCGGACGGACGGGGCAGGGGACCGGTCGACCCGGCCTGGGACCCACTCTAGTGGGCTGCCGCCCGGCGGCCGATCAAGCGGGACGGCCGGTCTGCGGCCGGTCCAGCACGGGCTGCAGCACCAGCAGGCGCTCCACGAGCCGCAGGAACATCCCCGTCGCACGGACGAGGTCGTCGGCCTCCCGGGGGCTGACCGCGCCTTGGATGCCGGCCTCGGCGCGGGCCCGCTGACGGGCTCCCGCCTCGAACAGGGCGCTCCACTCGGCCAGTTCGGGCGCGACCTCGGGCAGTACCTCCCAGGCACTGCGTATCCGCTGCCGGCGCCGCCTGGTGGGTTCGGGGCGGCCGCGCACGGCGAGGACGGCGGCCGCGGTGCGCAGGGCGGCCAAGTGGGCGGTGGCGAAACGGTCGTTGGGGGTCTCCAGGACGGCGGCCTCATCGAGCCCCCGCCGGGCCTGGACGAGCAGGTCAAGGGCGGCCGCGGGGGCGGTGGCCTTGCGCAGCACGGGGTGGACGTCGGCGGCACTGCCGCCGGCGACGGCGGCCCTGCGGGCTGGCACGGTCATCACATTCCTCCTGTCTTCGCATGACGTGTCCGACAGTTCCTGACCTTCGCCACTCATCGTGAAGCACACCTCTGACAATCGCGCTGACCTGCACAAACGGTCGCGGTGGCCGGACAACGTCCCTGGATTCGCGGTCCACTGGCGCGATGCGTTAGTGTTTTTGCACTGACTGGTCAGTTCAAAGAATGGGGGCGGCGAGTGATCACCGCGGAGGGGTTCGGGCTCAAGGGGCCCCGGGGCTGGGTGTTCCGGGACGTCACCTTCACCGCGCCGGCGGGCGCTCTGGTCGCCGTCGAGGGTGCCTCCGGTTCGGGCCGCACCTGTCTGCTGCTGTCGCTGACCGGGCGCATGCGCGCGGCGGAGGGCCGGGCCGAGGTGGCCGGGCTCACGCTGCCCAAACAGCTCGCCGCGGTCCGCCGCGTCGCAGCGCTCGGCCCCGTCACCGGGGTCGCGGAACTCGACCCGGCCCTCACCGTCGGCGAGCACCTCCGGGAACGCGTGCTGCTGCAGCGGCGGTTCGGCGGCTCGCTGCGCGAACTGGTGCGGCCCGGCGCGACGGACAGGGCGCGCGTCGACGAGGCGCTGACGGCAGCCGGGCTGGACCTGTCGACGCTGCTCAAGGCCGAGCGCACCGCCGCCCGTGACCTGGAGCGGCTCGAGGCCCTGCGTCTGGGCACCGCCCTCGCGCTGCTGGCCCGCCCCAGGGTGCTGGCGGTGGATGACGCCGACCACAAGCTGGCCCCGGCGGAACGCGAGGAGGCCTGGGCGATGCTGCGGGCCGTCGCCGCGGGCGGCACGACCGTGCTGGCGGTGTGCTCCCAGGCTCCGGGGGACGCCGTGGTGGCGCGCACCCGGCCGGCCGCCGCGGAAACCGACACGAAGACCGACGACGAGGAGGGGGCGGCCGATGCGCACGCCGAGGCTGGCAGCGCTTGAGCTGAGGAAGTTCGGCAGGGGGCGGCTGCCACGCGCGGCCATGGTGTCGCTGCTGCTCCTGCCGCTGCTCTACGGCGCCCTGTACCTGTGGTCCTTCTGGGACCCCTACGGGCGGCTGGACAAGATCCCCGTCGCCCTGGTGAACGCCGACCAGGGCACCACCGTGAACGGGCAACGGCTCGCCGCGGGCGACTCCATCGTGGACGGCCTGCGGGAGAGCGCCACCTTCGACTGGCGCGAGACCAGCGCCGCCGAGGCGGCCGAGGGCGTCGAGGACGGCACGTACTACCTGTCGCTGACCATCCCGCGGGACTTCAGCGCGCGCGTCGCGTCGAGTTCCGGCGACCACCCGCGTACCGGCGCGCTCCAGGTGCGCACCAACGACGCGAACAACTACGTCGTGGGGCAGATCTCCCGCACGGTCTTCTCCGAAGTGCGGTCCGCCGCCTCCACCAAGGCGTCGAGGGACTTCTACGACCGGATCTTCGTGGCCTTCTCCGACCTCCACGACGAGACGGTCAGGGCCGCCGACGGCGCGGACGACGTCACCAAGGGCGCGGGCTCGGCCCGGACCGGCTCCAAGAGGCTCGGCGACGGCATCTCCACCGCCGAGGACGGCGCGCGCCGGCTGGCCGGCGGCCTGCACACGGCGAGGAAGGGCAGCAGTTCGCTGGCCGGCGGGCTGGGAGAACTCGACAGCGGCGCCGGCCAGGTCGCCTCGGGGACCCAGGCACTGGCCGACAAGGTCAACGGCGCCTCGGACGAACTGACCTTCGTCAAGGAGCACGTCAAGGAGATCAACGCGGTGGCCCGGGTCGTCGCCCGCGGCTCGCAGGCCGCCCGCGACGGCATCGGCGACCTGCCGCGGCAGTCGGCGCGGGCGGTCCGCGACGCCGAGGCGGCCGCCGCCGGGATCCACGACGCCTACGCGGAGCAGTGCCCCCTGGGCGCCGTCACCCCACAGTGCCGGACGCTGAGGAAGGCCGTCGACGCCGCCGACGAGGTGGCAGGCGTCGCCGCCCGTCTCGACACCTACGTGCAGGGGCACTCCGCCGCCCTCGACGACCTCCGCGACGACCTCGGCACGCTGCACTCGGCGGCCGTGGCGCTGTCGGACCCGGCGCTCGCCACGAAGCTGCAGAGCGCCGTCGACGGCGTCAACCGGCTCAACGAGGGCGCCCACGAGGTGGCGAAGGGACTGCGGACGGCGTCGGACGGCGCGGGCGCCCTCGATGCCGGGCTCCGGGACCTGGCCTCGGGAGCCGACACCCTGGCGGGCGGGATGTACCGGCTGTCGGACGGCAGCAACCAGCTGACGACCGGTCTGACCCGGCTCACCGACGGCAGCGGGCAGCTCGCCGACGGCCTGCACGACGGCGCGTCCCGGATCCCCGACTACGACGGCGGCGAGCGCGCCGACCGCACCGAGGTGATGGCCGACCCGGTCCGGCTGGCCGCGCAGTCGCTGCACAAGGCGCCCAACTACGGGACGGGCTTCGCCCCCTACTTCATCCCGCTGTCCCTGTGGGTCGGCGCGATGGTCGCCTACATGCTGCTGCCGCCGCTCAGCAGGCGCGCCATGGCCGCGGGCGCCCCCGCCTGGCGGATCGCGGTGGCCGGGTGGCTGCCGGTGCTCGCCATAGGGGTGCTGCAGACACTGGCCCTGATGGCGGTGCTGCACTGGGCGATCGGCCTGCAGATGGTGCGGGCGGCCGGGACGGTCGGCTTCCTGGTGCTGGTGACCGCCTGCTTCGCCGCCATCGTGCAGTGGCTCAACGCCCGCTTCGGGCCGGCGGGACGCGTGCTGGTGCTGGCGCTGCTCATGCTGCAGCTCACCTCGGCGGGCGGCACCTACCCGGTGCAGACCAGCCCCGGCTTCTTCAACGCGATCCACCCCTTCCTGCCGATGACCTACGTCGTCGAGGGGCTGCGCCACCTCATCACGGGCGGCGGGCTCTGGCCGGTGTGGCGGGCGGTCCTGGTGCTGCTCGCCTTCACCGCGGGCGCGCTGGCGCTGACCGCGGTGGCGGCCCGCCGCAAGCAGGTGTGGACGCTGGACCGGTTGCATCCGGAGCTGTCCCTGTGAGGCCGCACGAAACCGGGCGCCCGGACCGTAGACAATCGTCGTCATGAACAGTGCACGACGGCAGGCCACCCGGCAGAAGCTCTTCCAGGCCGCGGTCACGCTCATCGCCGAGCAGGGCTTCTCCGCCACCACGGTCGACGAGATCGCCGAGCGCGCCGGGGTGGCCAAGGGCACCGTCTACTACAACTTCGCCAGCAAGAACGAGCTCTTCGAGGAGCTGCTGCGGCACGGCGTCGGCCTGCTGACGGCCTCCCTGCGGGAGGCGGGGGCGGGCGTCACCGCCCGCGGCGGCAGCCACGTGGACGCGATCGACGCGATGATCCGGGCCGGTCTCGCCTTCATCGCCGAGTACCCGTCCTTCACGCAGCTGTACGTGGCCGAACTGTGGCGGACCAACCGCGCCTGGCAGGACACTCTCATGGTGCTGCGCAAGGAGGCGGTCGCGGTCGTGGAGCAGACGCTGCACGACGCGGTGACAGCGGGCGAGCTCAGCGACGAGATCGACGTGCCCCTCACGGCGGCCGCCCTCTTCGGGATGGTGCTCGTCGCGGCGCTGGACTGGCTGTCCTTCCAGCCCGAGCGGTCGATCGACGACGTGCACGCGGCCCTGTCGCGGCTCCTGCAGGGACGGGTCGCGGGGCACGCCCGCGCCTGAGCGCCGTACGACGGCGCGCCGCCCCGGCGCGGCCCGATCCCCCGTCGGGCCGTTCCGGGGCGGCGCTCCCCCGTGCACCCCCGCTCCGGCCGGGCGTGGCGCCGTTCCGCCGCCCCGTGTCGGCGGTGCCGGTGCCGTGCCCTTCCGTTGCCTCCACCTTGGCGTCCGGGCCGCCCCGCGCTCATCCGTGCGGGTACTCAAGTGGGGGTCTGAGTACAGGTACTCATGACCGGGTCGTATCGCTCAAAGGCCGCGGTGGTCTTCCAGGGCTTCGGTAGCATCACGGCCCATGTCGGTACTTCCGCTCGTGTTCACCAGCGGCTGGGCGAGCGGGATCAACGCCTACGCCGTGGTCTTCCTGCTGGGCCTGATGGGCGCCACGGGCGTCAGCGACCAGGTGCCGCCCGCCCTGGAGCGCACCGACGTGCTGATCGCCGCGGGGATCCTGTTCCTCTGCGAGGCGGTCGCGGACAAGATCCCCTACGTCGACACCACGTGGGACGCCGTGCACACCGCGATCCGGCCGGTCGCCGGCGGCGTGGTGGCGGCCCTGCTGGCCGGGCAGGACGGCTCGCTGCCGCAGCTCGCCGCGGGCGCGGTCGGTGGCACGACGGCGCTGGTGAGCCATCTGGTGAAGGCCGGGCTCCGCATGGGCGTCAACACCTCGCCGGAGCCCGTGAGCAACATCGTGATCAGCCTCGCGGAGGACGTCGGCGTCGCCGCGATCATCGTCTTCGCGCTCTTCCACCCGGTGGCCGCGGCGAGCATCGCGGCCGTGCTGCTCGTGCTGGGCGTCATCACGGTGATCTTCATACTGTCGCGGATCCGCCGTGCCTGGCAGCGCTGGAAGGCCCGCAGGGAACGCCGCAAGGCCGGTCGCGGCGTTGTCGGTGGCTGGGGTTAGAGTCCCGTTCATGGCACGGATTGCGGTGATCGGCGCGGGGATGGGCGCCATGGCTGCCGCCGCCCGGCTCGCCACCGGCGGGCACCGGGTGGCGGTGTACGAGCGGGCCGGCACCCACGGGGGCGGTGTGCGGCGGCTGGAGCGCGCGGGCTTCGGGTTCGACACCGGCCCGGGCCTGCTGCACCTGCCCGCCGTCTACCGCGACCTGTTCGTCAAGACCGGCAGGGAGAGCCTGGAGGACAGCGTCGCGCTGCGCCAGGTCGACCCGGCGAGCCGCCACCTCTTCTCCGACGGCACGTCCGTGTCGCTGCCCAACGCGTCCCGCGGCGGGGTCGTCGCGGCCCTGGACGCGGCGCTCGGCACCGGCGCGGGCGAGCGCTGGAGCGAGCTGCTGGTGCGGGCCCGGGAGGTGTGGGACGCCACGCGCCGCCCCCTGCTGGAGGACGCGCTCGCCGGCGACCCGGCCGCGCTCGGCCGCGATCCGTATCCGGCGCCTCCCGTGCGGCGGGGGCTGTTCCGGCGCGGCGCGCCCACCCTGGCCGACGTCGCCCGGCGCGAACTGGACGATCCGCGGCTCGCCGCGCTGCTCGGCTCCTACGCCCTGGCGTACGGCTTCGACCCGCGCACCGCGCCCGGCAGCGCCACCGTGCTGCCGTACCTGGAGCAGACCTTCGGCAGTTGGTACGTACGCGGCGGCATGCGGGCGCTGGCCGACGCCGTGCACGCCCGGTGCGTGGCGCGGAGGGTGGAGTTCCACTTCGGGACCGCGGTCGCGGGGATCGTGGAGAAGGACGGCCGCGCGGCCGGGCTCGAACTCGCCGACGGCACAAGGGTGGAGGCCGACACGGTCGTCGCCGGTGTCGCCCCGTGGCTGCTGCCCCCGCTGCTGGCGCACGGCGCCGGGGGCGTCCGGGGCGCCGACCAGGTGTGGGACGGCATCGGTCCCGGCCCCCGCTGCGAGGGCCCCGGGCGCCTCACGGTCTGCCTGGCGCTCCGCGGGGCCCGACCCTCGGACGCCGTGCACCGCACGGTCGTCCACACCGCGGACCTGGAGACCGAGGCGGCCGCGCTGGCGCGGGGCGAGCTGTACGACCGCCCGACGGTCACCGTGCTGCGCCCCGACGACGACACCTTGCGGCCCGACGACGCCTCGGAGTCGGTCACGTTGAGCGTCACGGTCCCGCCCCACGGCCTCTCGGGGGTGGACTGGCGGGCGCCGGGTACGGCCGAGCGCGTCGCGGACGCGGCGCAGGAGGCCGCGGCCGCGGTCCTGCCCGATCTGACGGACCGCCTGCTGTGGCGGGCCGTGCACACGCCCGCGGACACCGAGGAGGAGACGGGCACCCCGGGCGGCCGGCTCCCCCGCCCCGCCCTGGCCGGCGCGGACGGGGCACATCTGCACCCCGGCAACCGGCTGCTCGTCCCCGGTCTGTACCTGGTGGGCGGCTGGTCCCACCCCGGTGGCGGCCTCGCCCACACCGGCATGTCCGGTGCCATCGCCGCCGACCTCATAGCGGGCGGTCCCGGCGGCAGCCGCTGAGGCACGCGTCCCGCGCCGCCCGGACACCGCCGACAGCCCGTCGCCGCCGGTGGACGTGGAGGTCCTCGGCGACGCCGGGCTGCTGGACTTCGGGCTGGAGCGGGTCGGCTCCGGCTGACGGGGCCGCCGCCCGTGGGCGCTAGTTGTAGCGGTAGGGGTCGTACGGGTCGTACTGGCCCTGCTGCTGCCCCTGCTGCTGGCCCTGCTGGTCGTAGGTGTTCTGCTGCTGCGGGACGTAGGGCTGCTGCTCCCCGCCCTGCTGCGGCACCCACACGCCGCCCGCCGGGGTGTCGTAGCCGTACTGCTGCTGGGTGCCCTGGCCCTGGCCCTGCCCCTGGCCCTGCCCCTGGTACGGGTCCTGGTAGCCGCCCGCGTAGGTGCCGTAGGCCGCCGTCTGCTGCTGCTCCCAGCCGCCGGTCTGCTGCTGCTGTCCGTAGGCGTCGTACGAGGCGGCCGCGGGCTGCTGTTGCTGCTGGCCGCTGTTCCAGTCGCCGTAGCCGGTGGTGGCGGCGTAGTCCTGGTAACCGGCGCCCGCGTACGGGTCCTGGGCGTAGTTCGGCTGCCCGTTGTACATCGGGTACTCGCCGCTGTCCTCGTGCATGGGCATGGGCTGGTAGACCTGCGTGGAGTCCATCCCGGCGGGTGCCGCCGCGGCCGGGCCGGCAGCGGCGTAGCTGTCGTAGGACTGCCCGACGCCCGCACCGGCCTGGGAGTCGCCCCCGGGCTCCTCGTACGGCGTCGCCAGACCGTCGTCCGGCAGTTCGTCGCGCTGCGCGCCCCGGCCGCGGCGGCCGGCGGCACGGCGTGGCAGCGGCGGCGCCTCCTCGTCGTCCTCGTCGTCGGCGCCCTCCTTGGGGGAGCGCAGTGCCCAACCCTCGACGAAGCCGCGGCGGTAGGAGAGCGTGACGAAGGTCTGGCCCGCGCCGAAGGCGACGGCACCGGCCACGATGACGAGGACCGAGGGCAGGTAGACGCCCAGGACGACACCAAGGAACCCCGCGAAGGCCAGCAGCCGCCACCTCAGCCGCGCCTTGTACTGCAGGAGCACTTCACCGAGCAGCCACAGCGCGACCACCCCGAAGGCGATGTAGAGCACTGTGTAGGCCATGAGCGCACTTCCTCACCGTTCACCGTCGTCGGCCCACTGGGGCGGCGGGTCCGCCCTCACGACCTCTGGTGCAGTCCCAGATTCTCGTAGATTTCCAACGACGCCGTGGAGTGATTAAGGGTAATGAAGTGCAGTCCCGGGATGTCCTCGGCCATCAGCCGCCGGCACATCTCGGTCGCGTACTCGACCCCGATCGCCCGCACCGCGGCCGGATCGTCCTTGACCGCGAGGATACGGTCCGCGAGCTCCTGCGGGAAAGGCGCGTTGCCGAGCTGGGCGAAGCGCTCGATCTGCTTCACGTTCGTGACCGGCATGATCTCGGGGATGATCGGGGTCTCGCAGCCCGCCTTCCCGACGCGGTCACGCAGGCGCAGGTAGTCCTCGGCGTTGAAGAACATCTGGGTGATGGCGTAGTCCGCGCCCGCCCGGCACTTCTCGACGAAGTGACGCGTATCACTTTCCCAGTCGGTCGAGCGGGGGTGCATCTCGGTGAAGGCGGCGACACCCACGCAGAAGTCGCCCGACTCCTTGATGAGCCGGACCAGTTCGTAGGCGTGGTCGACGCCCTCCGGGTGCCGCAGCCACTCCCCCATGGGGTCGCCGGGCGGGTCGCCGCGCAGCGCGAGCATGTTGCGGATGCCCGCGTCGGCGTACTGGCCGATGATGTTGCGCAGCTCGGCGACGGAGTGGTCGACCGCGGTCAGGTGGGCCACCGGGGTCAGGGTGGTGTCGGAGGCGATCCGCTCGGTCGCCCGGACCGTGCCTTCGCGTGACTTGCCGCCCGCGCCGTAGGTGACGGAGACGAAGGTGGGGCCCACGGCCTCGATGCGGCGGATCGCGTTCCACAGGGTCCGCTCGCCCTTCTCGGTCCTCGGCGCCATGAACTCGAAGGAGTACGAGCGCTCGCCGGAGGCCAGCAGCTCACGGATGGTGACCGCGTGATCGGTCCTGGTGGAGGCGGTTCCGAGGGCCATGGGCCTCAGGCTATCGGCGAGGACTGGGCCGTCCCAACAGACGACGCCCAAATGTCCATCCCTTGGACATCCCGTACTCCCGGCACGGGCCCTCGCTCAGCCCTCGTAGGAGCGCACCCGCTTGGCCAGCTCGGCCGCCGCGGCCCCCGGGTCGGCCGCCTCGGTGACGGCCCGTACGACCACGATCCGGCGGGCCCCGGCGTCGAGCACCTGCTCCACGTTGGACAGGTCGATCCCGCCGATCGCGAACCACGGCCGGTCCGTGCCCAGGCCCGCCGCGTACCGGACCAGGCCGAGGCCCGGCGCGGGCCGGCCGGGCTTGGTCGGGGTGGGCCACACCGGCCCGGTGCAGAAGTAGTCCGCACCGGGCTCCACGGCGGCCGCGGCCGCCTCGGTCTCGGAGTGGCAGGACCGCCCGATGACCACCTCGTCGCCGAGGAGCGCGCGGGCGGCCTGCACGGGCAGGTCGCCCTGGCCCAGATGCAGGACGTCCGCCCCGGCGGCGTGCGCCACGTCGGCACGGTCGTTCACCGCGAGCAGCCTGCCGTGCCGTCCGCACTCCTCCGAGAGGACCGCGAGGTACTCCAGCTCCTCGCGGGCCTCCAGGCTCTTGTCGCGCAGCTGGATGACGTCGACCCCGGAGGCCAGCACGGCGTCCGCGAACGCCGCGAACTCCTCCAGGCCGCCGTGGCACTTGCGCGCGTCGGTGCACAGGTAGAGCCGGGCGTCGGCGAGCTGGGCGCGGACGCCCGTGCTGGTGCTCGTGCTCGTACGCGTGCTCATACGGGCGGGTCCCCTCGGGTGGCTGCGGCGGTGGCGGGTCGTTCGGTCAGACGGCGAGTGCCTGGGCGCGGCGCTTCACCTCGGTGCCGCGGTTGTCGCGCAGCGCCTGGACGGGGGTGCCGGGCAGGCTCTCGTCCGGGGTGAACAGCCACTCCAGGGTCTCTTCGTCGCTGAAACCGTCGTCCTTGAGCAGGGTGAGGGTACCCGCGAGGCCCTTCACGATCTTCTCCTCGCCGATGAAGTCGGCGGGGATCATCAGCACCCGGTTCTCACCGCGGCGCACGGCGATGAGCTGGCCCTCCTTGATGAGCTGGCGGACCCGGGTCACCTCCACGCCGAGGCGCTCGGCGACATCGGGGACGTACAGCCAGGAGGGGACGAGGGAGTCAATCTTTGCGTCGATCTCGGTCACAGGACAAGCGTGCCATCCCGGACCGACACCATGGAACCGCTCAGGGCACCCGTTGCTCCGTCCTGACGGGTCCGCTACGCCTCCGAGACCACCACGGGCGTCAGACGACCGCCGCCCGGAGCTGCACCGCAGGGTCGGCGGCCAGGGTGTCGTCGAGGTGGACGCCGCGGGCGATGAGCTTGCGGGCCTGCGCCAGGTCGCGCGGCCGGCCCACGGCGAACAGCGCGACCAGCTGGCCGTCGCGCAGCCACAGCACCGACCAGGCGGGCCCGTCCGGGTCCCCGCGCAGCAGCATGCGGTCGGAGTCCACGTGGTACCCGGCGTACTGCACGAAACGCCCGAACTGCTCCGACCAGAAGTAGGGGACGGGGTCGTAGGGCTCGTCGCCGCCCAGGATGTTCGCGGCGGCCGTGCGCGGCCCCTGCACCGCGTTGTCCCAGTGGTGGATCAGCAGCCGCTCCCCGTACCGCGCCGACGGGAAGGAGGCGCAGTCCCCCACCGCGTACACGTCCGGCACCGAGGTGCGCAGCCGGTCGTCGGCCAGGACCGAGCGGTCCGGCCCCAGCTCGACGCCGGAGCCGGCCAGCCACCCGGTGGCGGGCCGGGCGCCGATCCCGATGACGACCGCCTCGGCGGCGAGCACGCTGCCGTCGGCCAGGCGCACCGCGCCCGGCTCGACGGAGGAGACGACCGCGCCGGTGCGCAGCTCCACGCCCTCCTCCGCGTACCAGCCGCGCATCCGTTCGGCGATGTGCTCGGGCAGCACCCCGGCGAGCGGGTGGTCGGCGGCTTCGACGACGGTCACCTCGCACCCGGCGTGACGTGCCGCGGTGGCGAACTCGGCGCCGATCCAGCCCGCGCCGACCACCACGACCCGGTGCCGGTTCTCCAGCACCGGGCGCAGCGCGGTGGCGTCGTCCAGGGTGCGCAGCACGTGCACGCCCGGCGTGCCCTCGCTGCCCGGCAGCATGACCGGCTCGGCGCCGCTGGCCAGGACGAGCTTGTCGTAGCCGACCGGGCCGGCGTCGGTGTGGACCTGCCGCTCCCCGGGGCGCAGGGCGCTCGCGTGCCGCCCGAGCAGCAGTTCGACGTCGATCCCCGCGAAGTCGACGTCCAGCGCCGGGCCCTCCTCGGCGCCGAAGAGCACGCCCTTGGACAGCGGCGGCCGGTCGTAGGGGGCGTGCGGCTCCGCGCCGATCAGCGTGATCGTCCCGCCCCAGCCCTGCTCGCGCAGGGACACGGCGGTCTGCACTCCGGCCATCCCGGCCCCGACGACGACGACGCGCTGCTCGCTGCTGGTCACGCGATCACCGTAACGCCGCGGGGGCGCCGCCCGCCGGTACCGGTGCCCTACTCGCCTCGGATGGCGCGTACTAAGGTGGATCAGGAGCACTCGCGGGAGCCCGGCGCACCGGGCTGAGAGGGCGGCTGGAGCGGCCGCCGACCGTACGAACCTGATCCGGGTCATGCCGGCGAAGGGAGGAGCGGGAACATCATGCACCGTCATGACGTCGTCGTGGTCGGCGGCGGGATCATCGGACTGGTCACCGCGTGGCGGGCCCGCGGGCGCGGCCTGCGCACGGCGGTCGCGGACCCCGAACCGGGCGGCGGGGCGGCCCGGGTGGCCGCGGGGATGCTGGCGCCGGTCACGGAGGTGCAGTACGGCGAGCAGCCGCTGCTGGAGCTCAACCTCGCGGCGGCGCGCCGCTATCCGTCCTTCGTGGCCGAGCTGGAGGAGACGACGGGGCTCGACCTCGGCTACCGCACGTGCGGCACCCTCGCCGTCGCCCTCGACGCCGACGACCGGGCGCAGCTGCGCGAACTCCACTCCTTCCAGGAGTCCTTGGGCCTGGCGTCGCAGTGGCTCAGCGGCCGTGAGTGCCGCCGCCTGGAGCCGATGCTCGCCCCCGGCGTGCACGGCGGGCTGCGGGTCGACGGCGACCACCAGATCGACCCCCGGCGGCTGGCCGCGGCGCTGGTGCACGCCTGCGAGCTGTCCGGGGTGGAGTTCCGGCGGTCGCGGGTGGCGCGGGTGGACGTGACGGGCGACCGCGCCCACGGGGTGGTCCTGGAGGACGGCACCAGGATCGCCGCCGGGCAGGTGGTGCTGGCCGCCGGGAGCCTCAGCGGCCGGGTCGAGGGGCTGCCCGCACGGGCGCTGCCGCCCGTACGGCCGGTGAAGGGGCAGGTGCTGCGGCTGCGGGTGCCGGCGGCGTACGCGCCGTTCCTGTCGCGGACGGTACGGGCCGTGGTCCGCGGCGGTCACGTCTACCTGGTCCCGCGCGAGAACGGCGAGCTGGTCGTCGGCGCCACCAGCGAGGAGATGGGCTGGGACACCACCGTCACCGCCGGCGGGGTGTACGAACTGCTCCGCGACGCCCACGAATTGCTCCCCGGCATCACCGAACTCCCGCTGACCGAGACGCAGGCGGGCCTGCGCCCCGGCACGCCCGACAACGCCCCGGTGCTCGGCCGCGGCGCGCTGGACGGACTGGTGCTGGCCACCGGCCACCACCGCAACGGCGTGCTGCTGACCCCGCTGACCGGGGACGTGATGGCCGAGGTGCTCACCGGGTCGGAGGTCCCCGCCAAGGCCCGGCCCTTCTCCCCCGACCGTTTCGCCCTCCAGGAGCAGCACGCATGACCGGGCCCCTCCTTCTGTCCGTCTCCGTCAACGGCGAGGCGCGGGAGGTCGCCGAGGGCGTCACCCTCGACCGCCTCGTCGCGACCTTGACGGTCGCCCCGTCCGGAGTGGCGGCCGCGCTCAACGAGACGGTCGTCCCGCGCGCCCAGTGGCCGGCGACCCCGCTCCGCGACGGCGACCGCGTCGAGGTCCTCACCGCAGTCCAGGGAGGCTGACCCCATGGCCGACGACCCGCTGACCATCGGCGGCACCGCCTTCGGATCCCGGCTGATCATGGGCACGGGCGGGGCGCCCAGCCTGGAGGTCATGGAGCAGGCGCTGCTGGCCTCCGGCACCGAGCTGACCACGGTCGCCATGCGGCGGCTGGACCCCACGGTCAAGGGCTCCGTGCTGTCCGTGCTCGCCCGGCACGGCATCCGCGTGCTGCCGAACACCGCCGGGTGCTACACCGCGGGCGAGGCCGTCCTCACCGCCCGCCTGGCGCGCGAGGCGCTGGGCACGGACTGGGTGAAGCTGGAGGTCATCGCCGACGAGCGCACCCTGCTGCCGGACCCGGTGGAGCTGCTGGACGCGGCGGAGACCCTCGTGGACGACGGCTTCACGGTGCTGCCGTACACCAACGACGACCCGGTGCTCGCCCGGAAGCTGGAGGACGCGGGCTGCGCGGCGATCATGCCGCTGGGCTCGCCCATCGGATCGGGGCTCGGCATCCGCAACCCGCACAACTTCGAGCTGATCGTCGAGCGGGCGACGGTGCCGGTGATCCTGGACGCGGGGGCCGGGACGGCCTCGGACGCGGCCCTGGCGATGGAGCTGGGCTGCGCGGCCGTCATGCTGGCCTCCGCCGTCACCCGGGCGAGGGAACCGGTGCTCATGGCCGAGGCCATGCGGCACGCCGTCGACGCCGGGCGCCTGGCGTACCGGGCGGGGCGCATCCCCCGCCGCCACCACGCGAACGCGTCCTCGCCGGCTGTGGGACTCGCCACGTTCGACCCCGAACGCCCCGCCTTCGGCGCCTGCTGACCCGTGGCCCGGGCACCCTGCCGCGACCTGCGGGGGCCCGCGCCGGACCGGGGCCGCTCCCGCCCGGTGGCACGTGGCAGCGCGGGTCACGGGGCGGTCGCGGTACCGCACGGGTGAGGTACAACTTGGGCGGGTTAGCCCAGAAGGGTCATGTCGGCACCGTAAACTGCACCTTCGTGGATACGACGCTTCAGGACCCGCTCGTCGGGCAGACGCTCGACGGCCGCTACCGGGTGGAGTCCCGGATCGCGGTCGGCGGCATGGCGACGGTGTACCGGGCGCTGGACACCCGCCTGGACCGGGTGCTGGCCCTGAAGGTCATGCACCCCGCCCTCTCCGCCGAGCCCGGCTTCGTGGAGCGCTTCATCCGCGAGGCGAAGACCGTGGCGCGCCTCGACCACCCCAATGTGGTCCAGGTCTACGACCAGGGCGCCGACGGCACCTACGTCTACCTGGCCATGGAGTACATCGCGGGCTGCACCCTCCGCGACGTGCTGCGCGACCGCGGCGCCCTGCCGCCCCGCGCCGCGCTGGACATCCTGGAGCCCGTGCTGGCCGCGCTCGGCGCGGCGCACCGCGCGGGGCTGGTGCACCGCGACATGAAGCCGGAGAACGTCCTCATAGGCGACGACGGCCGCGTCAAGGTGGCGGACTTCGGCCTGGTCAGGATCGCGGGCACGCACACCAACACCTCCGCCGGCGGTGTCCTCGGCACGGTCTCGTACATGGCGCCGGAGCAGGTCGAGAGCCCCACGACCGACGAGCGCACCGATGTGTACGCGTGCGGGGTGCTGCTCTACGAGATGCTCACCGGCCGCAAGCCGCACACCGGCGGGACGCCCGTGCAGGTGGTCTACCAGCTGGTGAACGAGGACGTGCCCGCCCCGTCCGCCGCCTCCCCCGGGCTGCCCCCGCAGCTGGACGCGCTGGTGGCCGAGGCGACCGCGCGTGCCGCCGCCCGGCGTCCGGCCGACGCCGCGGAGCTGCTGCGGCGGCTGCACGCGGTGCGCCAGGGCATGACGCCCGAGCAGCTGGACCTGGTGCCACCGGGCGCGCGGACCCCCGCGCACGCCCCCGCGGCACCGGCCGGCGCCGAGGAACCGACGACGGTGGTGCACCGCACCGCGCGCCTGGAGTTCTCGCCCGAGCCGACCCGGCAGCAGCCCCGGACGGCGTCCCGGACGTCGACCCGGCCCCGGCGGCGTCGCGGGGCCATCGCCGTCGTGACGACCCTGCTGCTGATCCTCGGCGTCGGCGCGGGCATCTGGTACATCAACGACGGCCAGTTCACCCGGACCCCCGCCGTCGTCGGGCTGCCGCAGGCGCAGGCGGAGCGCCAGCTGCGCGACGCCGGGCTGCGGGTCGAGGTCGTCGAGGCGTTCGACCCCACCATGACCAAGGGCAAGGTGGCCTCCACCGACCCGGGCACGGGCGAGCGCATCCGCGACAACGGCACGGTGACGATCACCGTGTCCAAGGGCCCGGAGCGGGTGAAGGTCCCGGGCGTGGTGGGCGAGGAGCTGGCGGAGGCGAAGCGGCGGCTGAAGGCCGCCGGACTGAGCCCGGGGACGGTCTCCCGCGAGTTCAGCGACGAGGTGCCGCGGGGCCGGGTGATCTCCACCGACCCCGGCTCGGGCGCGAGCCGCCGGCCGGACTCGGCCGTGTCGCTGGTGGTGAGCAAGGGCGCGCCCGTCGACGCCCCCGACGTGGTCGGGCAGCCGCTGGAGGACGCCCGCCGGCAGCTGGAGGACGCCGGGCTGCGGGTCAAGGTGGACCCGCGGCAGGTCTACTCCGACCAGGCGGACGAGGGCGCGGTCGCCGGGCAGACGCCCGGCGCCAACACACGGCTGGCGGCCGGTGACACGGTCACGCTGCAGGTCTCCAAGGGCCAGGAGATGGTCGTGGTACCGGACGTGCAGGGCCTGGACGTCGACGAGGCGAAGGCGAAGCTGGAGGCCGCGGGCTTCGACGTGCGCGTCATCCAGTTCTTCTTCACCGGCCAGGTCAACAACCAGTCGCCCGCCGGCGGCACCGAGGCACCGAAGGGCAGCACGATCACACTGTGGGTGCGATAGTCACGTCCGATGGCGGCGCCGCCGCCGCGCTCCGCAACCCTGTCGGCGGCCACGTCGCCGTGGCCGGTGGGCTGGCCACCACCGGGCTGGCGGAGGCCGCGCGGATGGGCGCCGAGACCGTGCAGGTCTTCGTCGCCAACCCCCGCGGGTGGGCGACCCCGCCCGGCAGTCCGCGCCAGGACGAGGAGTTCCGCGAGCGCTGCGCCGCGCAGGGACTCCCCGCGTACGTCCACGCGCCGTACCTGATCAACTTCGGCTCGCACACCGAGGCGACGGTCGACCACTCGGTGGACTCGCTGCGCCACTCGCTGCGCCGCGGGCGGGCGATCGGCGCCCTGGGCACGGTCGTGCACACCGGGTCGGCGACCGGCGGCCGTTCCCGGGCCACCGCGCTGGCGCAGGTACGTGAGCGGATGCTGCCGCTGCTGGAGGAACTGACGCACGACGACGACCCGTGGCTGCTGCTGGAACCGACCGCGGGGCAGGGCTTCTCGCTCTGCTCGCTGGTGGAGGACCTGGGCCCGTACTTCGACGCCCTGGACCACCACCCGCGGCTGGGGGTCTGCCTGGACACCTGTCATGTGTTCGCGGCCGGGCACGACCTCGCGGCGGCCGGCGGGGTCAAGGCCGTCCTGGACGAGCTGGTGGCGACGGTCGGCGAGGGGCGACTGAAGCTCGTCCACGCCAACGACTCCAAGGACGTCACCGGCGCCCACAAGGACCGCCACGAGAACATCGGCGCCGGTCACATCGGTGCCGCCGCCTTCGGGGAGCTGTTCCGGCACCCCGCCACGCAGGGCGTGCCGCTGGTCGTGGAGACGCCGAACGGCGGCCCCAAGGGCACCGGGATGGCCACGGACGTGGCCGTGCTCAAGTCGCTGCGCCCGGTCTGACCGGATCGGCGGGAATACCCCAGGGGGTAATGCGTTGAGCGTCGAGCACGACGAGACACCCGCACTCATCCCTGGGGGGCACAGGATGCAGCACGTCGAGCACTCCCACCGGCATCAGTCCCACCACGAGCACCACACGGCGGCCCACCACACCGGCCCGGCCTCCTGGGGCACCGCCGTCCAGGCCACGCTGCACTGCCTCACCGGCTGTGCGATCGGCGAGGTCCTCGGCATGCTGATCGGCACGGCCCTCGGCTGGCACAACGTCCCGACGATGACCCTGGCGATCGTCCTGGCCTTCGTCTTCGGCTACTCGCTCACCATGCGCGGCGTCCTGCGGGCCGGCCTTGACCTGCGCAGCGCCGTACGGGTGGCGCTCGCCGCCGACACCGTCTCGATCGTCTTCATGGAACTCGCGGACAACGGGACGATCCTGCTGTTCCCGGGCGCGATGGACGCCACGCTGTCGGACGCGCTGTTCTGGATCAGCCTCGCGCTGGCCTTCGTGGTCGCCTTCCTGGTGACCGCACCCGTCAACAAGTGGATGATCGGCCGCGGCAAGGGACACGCGGTCGTCCACCGGTACCACTGACCCACTGCCGAGGCCCGGCGGCTACAGCTCCGGCCCGTCGCCGGGCTCCTCCTGGTACGAGTAGCGCTGCTCGCTCCAGGGGTCGCCGAGGTTGTGGTAGCCGCGCTCCTCCCAGAAGCCCCGGCGGTCGGACGTCATGTACTCCACGCCCCTGACCCACTTGGGGCCCTTCCAGGCGTAGAGGTGGGGCACGACGAGCCGGGCCGGGAAGCCGTGCTCCGCGGTCAGCGGCTCGCCGCCGCGGTGGGTCGCGAATATCGACTTGGGGTCGGCGAAGTCCGCCAGCCTCAGGTTGGAGCTGAAGCCGTACTCGGCCCACACCATGACGTGCGTGACGTCCGGCGCGGGCGGCGCCAGCCGCAGGATCTCGGCGGTGGAGACACCGCCCCACTCGACGCCGAGCATGCTGAACTTGGTCACGCAGTGGAAGTCGCCCGTGACCGTCGTGTACGGCAGCGCGGCGAACTCCTCGTGGCCCCACGCACGCTTGCCGCCGTCCGCGGTGGCGCCGAAGACCTGGAACTCCCAGCGCTCGGGTTTGAACCTGGGCACCGGACCGTAGTGGGTGACCGGCCAGCCCCGCTGGAGCCGCTGTCCGGGAGGAAGCTCCCCTTCGCGGCGTTCGGACTGACCCATGCGTCCATGGTGACAGACCGGATGCAGTGCTACCGACCAGCACCAGGTCAAAGTATGACAACCCGGGCCACCGGAGTAAGTGTGAACTTACTGGATCGCTTCCACCGGCGGTGCGAAGATGCGCCCATCGTGTGGATTCCTCCGGAAAGGACGGGCTTGCCATGCAGGGCGACCCCGAGGTCATCGAGTTCCTGAACGAGCAGCTGACGGGCGAGCTGACGGCGATCAACCAGTACTTCCTGCACGCCAAGATGCAGGAGAACCTGGGCTGGACAAAGCTCGCCAAGTACACGCGACACGAGTCCTTCGACGAGATGAAGCATGCCGAGGTGCTGACCGACCGCATCCTCTTCCTCGACGGACTGCCGAACTACCAGCGGCTCTTCCACGTCCGGGTGGGGCAGACCGTCACCGAGATGTTCCAGGCCGACCGCCAGGTCGAGGTCGAGGCGATCGACCGCCTCAAGCGCGGCATCGAGGTCATGCGGGCGAAGGGCGACATCACGTCGGCCAACATCTTCGAGGACATCCTCGCCGACGAGGAGCACCACATCGACTACCTGGACACCCAGCTCGAACTCATCGAGAAGCTCGGGGAGCCGCTGTACATCGCCCAGCTCATCGAGCAGCCCGACAGCTGACGGCCGTCGGCCGGGCCGCAGCCGTTCAGGCGGCGCTGGCCGCCGCGGGCAGCGGGACCACGACCGGCACCGGCAGTGCGGGCGGGACCGGCAGGGAGGCCGGCGCGGGGGCACCGAGGGGTTCCGCGGGCGCTCCGGACTTCGCCGTGTCGAGCTTCGTACGGGTGGCACAGCCGTCGCCGCGGCCGAGAAGCGCCTGTATCCGGCGCACGCAGGAACCGCAGTCCGTGCCCGCCTTGCAGGCGGAGGCGATCTGGCGAGGGGTGCAGCGGCCGGCGTCCGCATGCTGCTTGACCTGCTCTTCGGTGATGCCGAAGCATGAGCAGACGTACACGCGGTTCCCCTCTCTCTCGATCCCGGCCTGAGGTTAACCTAACCTTACCCGCCGGGCGAGTGGCTGAAAACCGACGAGGGGCGCGGATCGATGTGATCCGCGCCCCTCTCAGGGTCCGCAGGGACGGCCGCCGCTACTGGCCGCGGTACATCTCCGCCACCAGGAACGCCAGGTCGAGCGACTGGCTGCGGTTGAGCCGCGGGTCGCAGGCCGTCTCGTAGCGCTGGTGCAGGTCGTCGACGAAGATCTCGTCGCCGCCGCCCACGCACTCGGTCACGTCGTCGCCGGTGAGCTCCACGTGGATGCCGCCCGGGTGGGTGCCGAGGCCGTGGTGCACCTCGAAGAAGCCCTTGACCTCGTCGAGCACGTCGTCGAAACGGCGCGTCTTGTGACCCGAGGCCGCCTCGAAGGTGTTGCCGTGCATCGGGTCGCACACCCAGGCGACCTGCGCGCCCGAGGCCGTGACCTTCTCCACCAGGTTCGGCAGCAGCTCGCGCACCTTGCCGGCGCCCATACGCGTGATGAAGGTCAGCCGGCCGGGCTCGCGGTCCGGGTCCAGCCGGTCGATCAGCGCCAGCGCCTCCTCGGGCGTGGTCGTCGGGCCGAGCTTCACGCCGAGCGGGTTGCGGATCTTCGAGGCGAACTCGATGTGCGCGTGGTCGAGCTGACGGGTGCGCTCACCGATCCAGACCATGTGGCCGGACACGTCGTACAGCCGGCCGGTGCGGGAGTCCACGCGGGTCAGCGCCGACTCGTAGTCGAGCAGGAGCGCCTCGTGCGAGGCGTAGAACTCGACGGTCTTGAACTCCTCGGGGTCCGCGCCGCAGGCGTGCATGAAGTTCAGCGCGCCGTCGATCTCCCGGGCCAGGGCCTCGTAGCGCTGCCCGGACGGCGAGGACTTCACGAAGTCCTGGTTCCAGGCGTGCACCTGACGCAGGTCGGCGTAGCCGCCGGTGGTGAAGGCCCGGACGAGGTTCAGCGTCGCGGCGGACGCGTTGTACAGGCGCTTGAGCCGCTCCGGGTCCGGCACGCGGGCCGCCTCGGTGAACTCGAAGCCGTTGACCGAGTCACCGCGGTAGGTCGGGAGGGTCACCCCGCCCCGGGTCTCCGTCGGCTTCGAACGCGGCTTGCTGTACTGACCGGCGATCCGGCCCACCTTCACGACCGGCACGGACGCGGCGTAGGTGAGGACGGCGCCCATCTGCAGCAGCGTCTTCAGCTTGTTGCGGATCTGGTCGGCCCCGATCTGGTCGAAGGCCTCCGCGCAATCGCCGCCCTGCAGCAGGAACGCCTCACCCCGGGCCACGGCCCCCAGGCGGTCGCGCAGCTGGTCGCACTCGCCTGCGAAGACGAGCGGCGGATACGACTCGAGGTCCGCGATCACTTCGCGCAGAGCCTCGGGGTCGGGGTACTCAGGCTGCTGCGCCGCGGGCAGTGAGCGCCAGGTCTGGCGCCCGGCGTGGGTTTCAGCGTTCACGGTCACGCAGCCCACATTACGTGGTCGTGTCCGTTCCTTTGCGCATCGGACCAGAGGATGAGACGACCGAGTGACCTCCGCGGAGCCCCGTCCGACCCGCCCGGCACAGGCCTGCGGAGCCCGGAGGGCGGGCCCTCCCCGGCCCCGCGCGCCGGCGCCGCCCGGCGTACGGCGACGGCGCGTCCGGCCCACGCCGCCACCGCGGAGTCCACCCAGTGAGACGGCCCGCGTCCGGGGTCGTACGCTCGGCCCGCACACCGAAGCCCGGACGGGAGGGGCCGCCGTCATGCCGACACCGTCGGAGGCGTTCAGGTACGTGGGACCGGACGACATCCGGGCCGCCGTGGTGCGGCCCGACGCGGCGGGCCGGGCGGTGCGGTCAGCGGACGACGTCCGGCAGTGGCTGGATGGCGCCGCCGCCGACCGCGAGGAGCCCTTCACCTACGTCGTCGACTCGACCGGCACGCTCCGTCTGGCGCCGCGCCGCAGCGAGCACGTGGCGTGCGCCGGGGGCGGGCCCGTGCTGGCCGCCGGGGAGATCACGTTCGCCGCGCGGGAGGACGGCGGGTGGGAGGTGACCGAGGTCGGCAACCAGTCGACCGGCTACTGCCCCGACGCCGAGGCGTCCTGGCCCGCGCTGGCGGAAGCCCTCGACCGGGCGGGGCTCACCCGCCCCGGCTGGTTCACGCAGGCGGTCGTCTTCCGGCATTGCCCGCGGTGCGGCGAGCGCAACCTCGTCAAGGACGACGACTTCACATGCGCCCTGTGCGACGCGCCGCTTCCACGGCGGCGCGGCCGCTGAGGACGAGCGCCTGGCCCAGGCAGCCCAGCGCCGCCGTGCACAGGAGCGTGCGCACCAGGTTCCAGCGGACCCAGGCCGCCTCGAACCGCTCGCGCACGGCGGCGGGATCGGCGAGGCTCCCGGGGTCGCCCGCCGCGTCCAGCCGGTCGTTCAACGGGATGTTGACGCCGAAGGTGACGACGAGCACCGCCAGGTAGAGCACGGTCGCGGCGATCACCCACGGGAGCGGACCGCGGCCTGCGTCGCGCAGGCAGAGCGCCACCGCGGCGGCGCACAGCAGCAGCGAACCGCCGAAGACCAGCAGGAACCAGCCGTTCTGGATGGCGATGTTGATGCGCTGCATCGCGTCGACGAGCGTACGGTCGGCCGCCTTGGCCAGACCCGGCATGACGGCGACGGAGAACGCGAAGAAGAGCCCGGCCATGAGGCCGACGGCGACGGTGGCCGCGACGAGGACGGCGTCTCGGGAAGTCATGCGACCAGTGAAGCCGCGCCTGGTGAGACGGAACATGGCCCGGACGCTCCGTCCCATACGCGAGCGTCCACACGGAGAGCGCGGAAAACCGCGTGCGGAACCGGACGGGGCCGGGATACCGTGCGGCCCATGGGTTGCACCTACTACATCAGGCTGCGCCGGGCATAGCCGCGGCGCTCTTCGCCGCGGCATCGGGTCCATCGTCGGAACCTCTTATGTCGCGGAGTGCACACCCATGCCTCACCACCGGTCCATGGTGGGCGGCCGGCACGAGCTCGGCCAGAACTTCCTCACCGACCGCACCGTCATCGCCTCCATCGAGGCCCTCGTCGCCGCCACCAGCGGACCCATCGTCGAGATCGGCCCCGGCGACGGCGCCTTGACCCTCCCCCTCAGCCGCACCGGCCGCCCCCTGACGGCCGTGGAGATCGACCCGGGGCGCGCACAGCGCCTGCAGCGGCGGCTCCCGCGCGGCGCGCACGTCGTCACCACCGACGTCCTGCGCTACCGCTTCCCGCGCGAACCGCACGTGATCGTCGGCAACCTGCCCTTCCACCTGACGACCACCATCATGCGGCGCGTCCTGGCCGCCGACCGGTGGGAGTGCGCGGTGCTGCTCGTCCAATGGGAGGTCGCCCGCCGCCGCGCGGGCGTCGGCGGCGCCAGCATGCTCACCGCCTCCTGGTGGCCCTGGTACGACTTCACCCTCCACTCCCGCGTCCCCGCCCGCGCCTTCCGCCCGGCACCCTCCGTCGACGGCGGACTGCTGACCATGACCCGGCGCCCGCAGCCGCTCGTCACCGGCGACCGCCGCGCCTACCAGGCCTTCGTCCAGCGGGTGTTCACCGGCCCGGGCCGTGGCCTGCGCGAAGTCCTCGCCCGCACCGGCCACTTCGACCGCACGGCGCTGCGCGACTGGCTGCGTGCCGAACGCGTCCCCCCGCACGCCCTCCCCAAGGACCTCACGGCGAGGCAGTGGGCGTCCCTGTGGCGGCTGGTGAGGTGAGGGGCGGCGGCTACAGCCGCTCGATCTCCGCGAGGTCGATGTCCACGGCGAACGGCACGGACACCTTGAGGCGTTCGTGGTGGATGCCGGTGGCGACGTAGGTGCCGGTGGCCGACTCCCGTTCGAAGACGTAGACGACGGGGAGCCGGCCCTCGCCCTTCTCGACCCGCCAGAAGTGCGGGATGCCCGCCTCGGCGTACAGTTGCGGCTTGCGCTTGCGGTCCCGCTCCTCGGAGTCGGGTGAGACCACCTCGACGACGAGCACGGCGTCGGCCGCCTGGTACCCCGTCTCGTCCGCGCCGTCGCTCGCGGCCTCGGCACGCACCAGCACCAGATCCGGCTCGGGCCGGTTGCGCCGGTTCAGCACGACGCTCATCTCCCGCCGCACCCGCAGGTTCTCCGGGGCCGCCGCTCGCAAGCCCTGCTCCAGCAGATACATGGCCGCCGAATGAAAGCTCTTCTGCAGGCTCACGAACACCAGGCTCCCGTCGATCAACTCCGTGTGCGGCGGGAGGTCGGGAATGCGGTCCAGGTCGTCCGAGGTGAAGCCGCCACGCGGCGGAATCGCCCAGGCCGGCAGCGGTTCGGCGGTCATGGTTCCTCCCATGGACGGGATTCTGGACGCATCCCCGAGAGTACCGGGGCCCCACGTCCCCACGATGCCCCGAAAGCGTGAGCGGGGCCGCCGCGTCGTGGGCGGATGCGTTAGGGTGCGGAACATGTACGCGCAGCAGACGCACCTGCAGTGGTGGTGGACCGCGGATCCGGCGGCCCACTAGCAGCGCGTACGCAGAAGCAGACGCTCAGGCCGCCCGAGGGGCGGCCTTCGGTGTTTGCGCGGCCGTCCCTTCCCTCGCCGAAGACCGGAAGGAACCGCCGTGGAGAACCACGATCCCGCCGCCGCACCCCCCGCCGCCGCGCTCGTCGAACGGCTGCTGGACCCCGCGTGCCCGCCCTTCGCGCTGCTCAGGCGCAGAGCGCCCGGCCGGGACACGGACACCGTCGAAGTGCTGCTCGGCCCGGTCACGACGGCGGAGCGGCTGGCCGGCATCGCGCTGCCGACCGGGGCGCCCGAAGGGGAGCGACCCACGGTGGACGCACTGGCGCTGGTGCCGTACCGGCAGATCAGGGAGCGCGGCTTCGACGTGCGCGACGACGGGACGCCGCTGGTCGTGCTGCGCCCCCGTGAGACGTACGAGCTGCCGCTGCCCGAGCTCATGGCGGCCCTGCCCGCGCACGCGGTGCGCGTGGAAGGCGGGGCCTTCGACGTCGACGACGACACGTACGCCGGGATCGTGGAGCGCGTCATCGAGGACGAGATCGGGCGCGGCGAGGGCGCGAACTTCGTCATCCGGCGCACCTTCCGCGGCGAGATCCCGGGGTTCGCGGCGGCCGACGCGCTCGCGCTGTTCCGCCGGCTGCTCGACGGCGAGCGCGGCGCCTACTGGACGTTCGTCGTGCGGACCCCGGAGCGGACCCTGGTCGGCGCCAGCCCCGAGGTGCACGTGCGGATGGCCGGCGGGACGGTCGTCATGAACCCCATCAGCGGCACCTACCGCTACCCCGCGCAGGGGCCGGACGCGGAGGGGCTGCTCGCCTTCCTGCGGGACGCCAAGGAGGTGGAGGAGCTGACGATGGTGGTCGACGAGGAACTGAAGATGATGTGCACCGTCGGCGACCTCGGCGGCGTCGTCGTCGGCCCGCGCCTGAAGGAGATGGCGCACCTGGCACACACCGAGTACGAGTTGCGCGGCCGCAGCAGCATGGACGTGCGGGACGTGCTGCGCGAGACCATGTTCGCCGCGACGGTGACCGGCTCGCCGGTGCAGAACGCCTGCCGGGTGATCGAGCGCCACGAGCCGGGCGGCCGCGGCTACTACGCCGGCGCCCTCGCCCTGATCGGGCGGGACGCAGGCGGGGCACAGACCCTGGACTCGCCCATCCTGATCCGCACCGCGGACGTCGACGCCGCGGGCTGCCTGAAGGTCCCGGTGGGCGCGACCCTGGTGCGGCGCTCCGACCCGTACGCGGAGGTCGCCGAGACGCACGCGAAGGCGGCGGCCGTGCTGGCCGCGCTGGGGGTCCGGCCCGGACGGGCGCAGGGCCCGGCGGCGGACCGGCCACCGCTCGGCGACGACATCCGGGTGCGGGCCGCGCTGGACGGACGCCGCCGGAACCTGGCCCCGTTCTGGCTGCGCATGCGCACCGCGGAGCGGCCCGGCACGCTGACCGGGCACGCCCTCGTGGTGGACGGCGAGGACACCTTCACCGCGATGCTCGCGCACGTGCTGAGGTCGTCCGGGCTGCAGGTCACCGTGCGCCGCTTCGACGCCCCGGGACTGCGCGAGACCGCCCTCGCGCACCAGGGCCCGGTCGTCCTCGGTCCGGGCCCCGGCGACCCCTGCGACACCGGCGACCCCAAGATGGCCCTCCTGCGCGGCCTCGCCTCCGGACTCGTCCGCGGCCACCGGCACGGCCTGCTCGGGGTCTGCCTCGGCCACGAACTGATCGCCGCCGAACTCGGCCTCGACATCGTCCGCAAGGACGTCCCCTTCCAGGGCGCGCAGACATCCGTCGACCTGTTCGGGAAGGCGGAGACCGTGGGGTTCTACAACTCCTTCACCGCCCGCTGCGACGACGCGACGGCGGAGGAGCTCGCCATGCACCGCATCGAACTGAGCCGCGACCCCGCCACCGGCGACGTCCACGCCCTGCGCGGCCCGGGCTTCGCGGGCGTCCAGTTCCACCCCGAGTCCGTGCTCACGCTGAACGGCACGGCGATCGTGGCGGACCTCCTGGCGGGGGTGACGGTGGCGGGCTGACACCCGCGTCCCGCCGCCCCGCACGCGGCCCCGGCAGGTCAGACCGCGGCCGCCGGGAACTGGTGCGTCCGCGGGGTGACCGCGCGGGGCTGAGGTCCGGTCTCTTAAACAAACTCCCAGGCCACCAGAAAACTTTTAA